>CAYGVF010000030.1:0-4868 GCA_964353285.1 uncultured Candidatus Saccharibacteria bacterium
AATGCGGCAATCCGATGGTCTTAAATTGATCAAGACCATTGAATTTTTCCCCGAAGAAGGAAAATACCATTGGGACGGCCACAGAAATTGCGGAGTTGTTTTCAGTCCGGAGGAATCGTTAAAATACAATAATCTCTGTCCGCGCTGCGGAAAACCGTTGACCATCGGAGTGATGAATCGAGTGTGCCAATTGGCTGACCGTAAACCAGGAGAAAAACCGGCCAATGCGGTTCCTTTTCAAAGATTGATTCCTCTGGAAGAAATAATTGCCGATGTTTTGAATGTCGGCGTCGGCACCAAGGGAGTGGTTGAATATTACAAAACTCTGATTAGAACGTTCGGCAACGAATTCAAAGTTCTTTTGGAAGTCAAAAAAGAGGAAATCGCTGCTGCTTCTTTACCGGAAATCGCCGAAGGCATAGACAGGGTCAGACAAGAAAAAATCTCTATCTCTCCCGGATATGACGGGGAATTCGGAAAAATCAACGTTTTCAAGGACAACGAAGAAAGACCAAAAACCATTGGCGGCCAGGAAACATTATTTTAAATCTTATGCAAATTGTTTCTGATTCTTCATTAATAAATCTTCTGTATACGCATCGTTATGTCTTTGCTTTTTTGGGCGCTCTTTTTGAGGGCACTTTTATCATGCTTTTAACCGGAGTTTTCTATAAGTTAGGAGTTTTTAATTTTTGGGGGCTAATTGCGGTTTTGATGGCCGGTTATTTTTTAAACGGTATAGGATTGTATTTAATCGGAAGATACGGTGGGAACAAGGTTATGGAATGGCTTAAAAAGTTTTATCTTACCAAGGGAATAACCGAGAAATTGGAAGAGTATTTCAAAATTCACAGCGTCAAGACGCTTTTTATCACCCGTATTACCTATGGCTTGAGTGCGCCTGCTTTTTTGATTGCCGGCAGCTTTAAAATGAATTTTAAAAAATTTATAACCGTCAGCCTGATTGCCACAATTGTTTGGGTTTCGGCATTGGTTGGTATTGGTTATGGTTTCGGAGCAAGTTATAAGGCATTATCGATTGTAACCAAGGGTATCAAATTTGGCCTGACAATCGGTCTTTTTATAGTTTTGAGCTTGATTGCCTTATTGATTGTTTATGGGATGCGCTGGTTTACCAGAACAAAATTCATCAAAGATTTAAGCGAGCACAAAGAATCCCAATTTTTGCGCTGGCTGGGAGAAAAAATCAGTAGTTTGGGCAAAAAGGATTAAAATATTATAATTATATTATGGGTAAATTCTCTATCAATAAAATAATCAAAATATTAATCGGGGCTGATTTTGTTTTTCTTTCCGCATTAGGTTTGATTACGCCGATTTTTGCTATTTTTATTATTGGACAAATCAAAGGCGGAACAGTAGAGGTAGTTGGTTTCGCAGCGGCTGTTTACTGGATAGCCAAGTCGTTTATGGAAATTCCCATCGGTAAATTTTTAGACAAAAAAAAGGGAGAAAAAGACGATTTATATTTTTTGATTATTGGTTATTTGATTATCGCCTGTGTTCAGTTCGGTTATCTGTTGAGTTCTTTGCCGTGGCACATTTATGTTTTGGAAGCAATTTATGCTTTGGGTACGGCAATGGCTTGGCCTGCCTGGGCAGCGATTTTTACTCGCCACATCGACAGAGGCAAAGAGGGCTTTGAATGGAGCGTAGAACACGTGGCATTCAGTTTTGGAACCGGGGTTACGGGCGCTTTGGGCGGAATATTGGTGGCTACATTCGGCTTTCATTTGGTTTTTATTATCGCTGGCTTTATGGCCTTGTTTGGCGGTTTGCTTCCTTTAATTATTTTAAAGGACGTTAAGAGGAGAGGCGACCACCATTTAAGATTTTTAAGAAAATTAGGAATATAAGATGTCCGAAAAGATATCTAAAGAAATGAAAATTGAAGAAATTATCAAAAAATACCCCAAGACAATAGAGGTATTTTTAGAATACAATTTTCATTGCATCGGATGTGCGGCGGCGAGTTTTGAAAGCTTGGAACAAGGAGCGCTTGCACACGGAATTGATGTGCAAAAATTGGTAAATGATTTGAACAAAGCGATAGAATAGAAATGTATGAATAATAAGGAAATCGCAAAAATTTTATATGAGATTTCGGAATATTTGTATATGGAAGATGAACCCTTTAAACCCAGGGCTTATGAAAAAGCGGCACTCAACATCGAGGTTCTGGAAGAAGACGTGGCGGATATTTATAAAAAAGAAGGACTAAAAGGATTGGAAAACATTCCGGCCGTAGGCAAGGGCATTGCCGAAAGAATTGCAGAATTACTGAAAACCGGAAAGATAAAAGATTACGAGAAATTAAAGAAAAAGACGCCGGCTAAAGTCGATGAATTAACGGCTGTCGAGGGAGTGGGTCCCAAAATCATAAAACGGCTTTATAAAGAATTAGGGATTAAGAACTTGAAAGATTTGGAGAAAGTTGCCAAAGCCGGAAAAATTCGCAGTTTGGAAGGTTTCGGCTTAAAAAGCGAGGAAAACATTATCAGAGGAATTGAATTTTTGAAAAGTAGCGGGAAAAAATTTGTTTTGGGATTTATCTTACCCGATGTAAGAAAAATCGAGCAAAGAATCAGGGATTTCGCAGGAGTTAAAAAAGCCGTTGTTGCCGGTTCAATCAGAAGAATGAAGGAAACGATTGGCGACGGTGATTTATTGGTAACAGTGTCCTCGCCTAGAACCGCGAAAAAGGTGATGGACTTTTTTGTTAATATGCCCGAAGTAATCCATATTTATAGTCACGGTCCGACTCGTTCCTCGGTTCGTTTAAAAATTGGCATGGATTTTGATTTGCGCGTTGTTCCCGAAGAAAGTTTCGGTGCAGCACTCCAATATTTCACCGGCAGCAAAGATCATAATATCGAATTAAGAAAAATTGCCATAAAAAAAGGATTGAAATTGAACGAGTACGGAGTACACAGAATCAAAAACCGAGAATCAAGAATCAAAATTAATGACGAAAAAGATATTTATAATATACTAGGACTACAATACATTGAGCCGGAATTAAGGGAAAATAACGGAGAAATTGAATTGGCCAAGACAGATAAATTGCCAAAAATAATCGATTACCGTGACCTCCGAGGCGATTTACAGATTCAAACCGACTGGACCGACGGTTCGAATACGATTGAAGATTATGTCAGAGAGGCAATGAAAATCGGATTGGAATATATCGTGATTACCGACCATACCAAAAGTCTGGCCATGACCCACGGCTTGGATGAAAAAGGAATAGCCCGACAAGGAAAAGAAATAGATAAGATGAACGCTAAGTTAAAAGTTAAAGGTTTAAAATTTAAAGTGCTTAAGGGCGCAGAAGTAAATATTTTAAGAGACGGCAGATTGGATATAAAAGACGAGACTCTGCATAAATTGGATGTTGTCGCCATTGCTGTTCATTCGGGTTTTAAAATGTCCAAACACGATATGACCGAAAGAATTATCAAAGGAATGAAAGATCCCCATGCCGATATTCTATTTCATCCCACGGGCAGAATAATCAATCAGCGGCCGCCCTACGAAGTTGATATCGAAAAAATAATCAGAGTGGCAAAAGAAACAAAAACGGTTTTGGAAATCAATGCTTATCCCAATAGGTTGGACTTGAAAGACGAACATGCGCGGATGGCTAAAGAAGCGGGAGTAAAACTGTCAATTGATTCCGATTCCCACAATATTTCCCATCTTCATTATTTGGAATTCGGCATTGCCCAGGCTCGTAGGGGATGGGTTGAAAAAGAAGGCATAATCAACGCCTGGCCAGCGGAAAAAATGCTTAAAATGCTGAAATGAGAAAATTTCTTAAGTTTTGGCTACCGGTGATTGTTTGGATGGCGGTAATTTTTACTCTTTCTTCGATTCCCGATTTAAAATCGGGATTGAAAGAAGATTATATTTTGAGAAAGATTGCCCACGCTTTGGAATTTGCGATTTTGACATATTTGCTTTTTCGGGCAATCAAATTGGATGAACCGAGAACAAAAAGAGCAGTAATTTTCGCCCTGATTATTGCTCTTTTTTATGCCTTTTCCGATGAATCCCACCAGCTTTTTGTCAAAGGACGTCAATGCAGTATCAAAGACGTGGGTATAGATAGTATTGGTATTTTAATTAGCGCCGGACTGTGCTATATTAAAAGTAGAAAGGTCGTAGTTTAGAAATTAGAAATTACCAGCTCGAGGCTGGTCCGCCTTGGGCGGAGAAATTTATTAATATTTATGTTTTATAATTGCTGTCGTTTTACTTTCCCGGCAATCGCTTTGATTGTTTTGGGGATTTTGGCGCTTTTAACCAATTTGGGATGGATTAGTAGCGAAATTTGGCTATGGTGGCCGATGCTGATAGTTATTGCGGGGATTTATCTTTTGATTATCCAAAGAAAGAAAAAGAAATTAACCATTCCTCGTGTTCTGGAGAGAATAGTCGGTGATGAAAAAGTCCAGGAAAAACTCTCGAAAATTATAGATACCGTTGACGAGGTGGTTGATAAAAAATTAGACGAGTGGCACAAAGAGGTAAGCCACAAAAAACCACCAAAAGATGAAGATATTAGCGGAGAACAAGAGAGCTAATTTCGATTATGAATTATTGGAAACCTACGAAGCCGGTTTGGTGCTTTATGGCCATGAAGTTAAAGCCATAAGAACCGGCCATGTTAGTTTAATCGGTTCGTACGCGGTCAATAAAGGCAACGAGTTTTATTTGATTAATGCCTTAATTTCACCTTATCAATCGGCCAATACTGCGAAAGATTACGACCCGCAAAGAAGCAGAAAACTACTGTTAAAAAAATCGGAAATCAAGTCTTTAATCGGCAAATCCAGAGTCAAAGG
>CAYGVF010000031.1:0-4186 GCA_964353285.1 uncultured Candidatus Saccharibacteria bacterium
GGCATAAGGCAGAACAATCTCCGGGATAATATTTAGAAACACCTTTAAATTCTATCATCTGTGAAAATGTCTAATTTCTAATTGCTCTAATTATTCTAATCAAATCCCAATTATCAAATTCCAATTTAGGTTAATTAGAAATTAGGTTAATTAGGTTAATTTTAATCTGATTTCTGACTCTATAAAAACATCTAGATTGCCGTCCAGCACAGCTTCTGTGTCTGATGTCTCTGTATTTGTTCTATGGTCTTTGACCATTTTATAGGGATGAAGCACATAAGACCTGATTTGGCTTCCCCATTCGGCTGACGGCAAAATTCCCCTTATATCTGCTTTTTCTTTTTGCTTTTCCTGTAATTTTTTCTGATAAAGCTTGGTATAAAGAAGCTTCATCGCTCTTTCTCTATTTTGCGCCTGACTCCTCTCGCTTTGACAGGAAACAACGATTTTACTCGGTAAATGAGTGATTCTTATTGCGGTCGAGCGCGTATTCACGTTTTGCCCGCCCGGTCCGGAAGAGCGAAAAGTATCGATTTTCAATTCGTCCGGTTTTATTTCGATTTCTTTTGAAATGTCTTCACTGATATCCGGCAAAATCTCGACTAAAGCAAATGAGGTATGGCGCAAATTATCGGCATTAAAAGGAGATAATCTAACCAACCTATGAACGCCGTTTTCTCCTTTTAAATAGCCATAGGCATAAGCGCCGGAAATTTCGACTGTCGCGCTTTTGATTCCTGCTTCCTGACCATAACTAGTATCGAGAATTTTTGCTTTAAATTTATGACTTTCCGCATAACGGGAATACATTCTCAAGAGCATATTTGCCCAATCTTGTGCCTCTGTTCCGCCTGCGCCGGAATAAATCGATAAAACCGCGTTTTTCTTGTCGTAGATGCCCGAAAAAAGAACTTTGAATTCTTCTTTTTTGAATTTTCCCTCCAATTCTTTCAATTTTTGTTCTATTTCTTTTTGAATTTTCTCGTCGCCTTCACTAATACTGTTTAACTCTTCAAGTTCTTTCAGTTCTTTGTCGATGTTCCCCCAAAATTTGATTTCTTCTTTCAATCCAGCCAGTTCTTCGCTGATTTCCGCTGCTGTCGGTTCGCCTTGTTGTCTCCGCCGGCTGGCGGACCAGAAATCTTTTTCCTGAGTCAGAACTTCCAATCGAAGAATGTCTTTTTTCTTTTTCGCCAAGTCAAAGACAGTCCGCAACTTGGCGGGTTTTATTTTTCATTTCCTCGATTTTTTCTGATATTTCCATGTTCTTTTATAATACCCTAAAAAAAATTAAAAAACAAGCCGCTGAAAATAGCGGCCTGTTTCACAAATATTTTATTTCTCTCGATTTTTCATCCATTTTAAACCTTGTTCGTAGCCCTTAATCGCTTCTTTGTCGCCTCTTTCTCTTGCTTCTTCAAGGTTTTGTTCATACATTTTCCCTACATCTTCTTTCATCTTGTTTCTTTCTTCGCTCTCCTCCCCTAATTCATCTATTCTTTTTGCTAATTGTGACTGAATTTCTTTTTCTGAGAGTCCAGCCTGCTGGAAATGACTCATGGCCATAGTTGGTTCTCCTCTTTCCATGGCCTTTATTCCCATTTCAATCAAGCTTTCCCTTCCGGCTGGACTCATATCTTTTTGCGGAATTCGCTCTGACTTTTTATCGATATTCATAAAATTAATGATTAATTTTTAGAAGCCGAGGGTGAGATTCGAACTCACGGTCTATTCTTTACGAAAGAATTGCTTTACCACTAAGCTACCTCGGCAACAAAGCGAGAGACGGGATTCGAACCCGCGACCTTCTCCTTGGGAAGGAGACATTCTACCACTGAACTACTCTCGCAATATTCCAATTTTAACTCTTTTATTGCTAAAATTCAATGTTTTTGTTATATTTATAATATCTGGCGCTATCGTCTAATGGTTAGGACAACAGATTTTCAATCTGTCAATCCGGGTTCGATTCCCGGTAGCGCTGCCAAAATATGCTCATCCTCGGAATTGAAACCCCGCACCAATCCTAAGGGATGGTACGGGGCAAGACTCATTTCAAAACATGTTTATTGCATTAAATAAAGTATTTGATAAAAATAAAATGACTATTTTAGGCATAGAGACAAGTTGCGATGATATTTTAAAAAATCCCCTTGCGGGGATTTTCGATTTTGCATAACGTATACGAAACTTAATTGTAAACAGAAAAATCTGCTTTTTTATTGCAATCAAGCAATGCCGCAATATAAAATTTTTTCCTTGGAGCCATCTCTCTCAGCATTTTTTTTACGGGAATTATGTGGTGTCCTTCCCATATTACATCGTCAATAATAACCACAGTTCCATTCCAATCCTTGCTTTTAAATTCTGATTTACGCAGCGTACACTTGCCATTAAGAATGTCGGTCCAAATTTCATAACACTTGGTTTTAATTTTTCTTTTTTCGAGATAAGCAACTACTTCATTGGCTATAGTTCTACCTCCGGCGCATATTGCTAAGATGTGTATAGGTTGTTCTAATGTTGTCAACTTTTTTGCCAATGCTTGAATTATCAGTTTCGTTTTCTTTTGCATAATTTAATTGATATTAGATGGGTTGTTAAAAATTTTCGTTATAAATTATATCATAAAATTGATTAAAGTGGTAGTTTTTGCTAATCTATTATTGTGATTATCCTTGGCATAGAAACATCCTGTGATGATACGGGCGTGGCGATTGTTGAAGCCCCTGACAAAAAGGGTGCTTTTAAAATTTTATCCAACGTTGTATCGTCGCAAATCAAAACCCACGCGCCATATGGCGGAGTGGTGCCGAATTTGGCTGCCCGAGAACATCTAAAAAATATCGAACCATGCTCGAAAACAGCTATTAAAGAAGCAGGCGTTAAAATGGGACAGACCTGCCTGCCGATGAGGCAGATTGATTTAATTGCCGTGACCATTGGTCCCGGCCTAATTCCTTCACTTTTAATCGGGGTTAATTTTGCCAAAGCATTGGCGTATAGATTCAATAAACCCATAATTGCCGTGAATCATCTCGAAGGTCATATAATGGCTGGTTTATTTTCAGATTCAATAAATTTCGAAGCTCGAATTTCGAATTTCGAATCAAATTCTAATTTCAAAAATTCTAAAATTGATTCAAAATTAAAAATTAAAAATTCAAAATTATTTCCAATAATTGCCTTAGTGGTAAGCGGTGGTCATACCCAGTTAGTTCTGATTAAAAAAATCGGAGATTATAAAATCATCGGCGAAACCAGAGATGACGCAGCCGGCGAGTGTTTCGACAAAGTGGCAAAACTTTTAAATCTTGGCTATCCCGGTGGTCCGGTTATTTCTGCCAAAGCAGAAGAATTTAGAATTAAGAATCACGAATCAAGAATCGCGCTGCCAAGACCGATGATAGCGCATAAAAATTATGATTTCAGTTTCAGCGGGTTAAAAACAGCAGTTTTGTATTTAATCCAAAGTCAAAAATCAAAAATTAAAAATCAAAAATTTATCCAAGAGGTTTGCCATGAAACCCAGCAAGCGATTATCGACGTTTTAATTAATAAAACCCTGCGCGCAGCCAAAGAATACAAAGTTAAAACCATAATCTTATCCGGCGGCGTAGCGGCAAACACAGAACTGCGTGAGCAGTTCGAATCTCAAACCTCAAAACTCCCAGCCCAAGGCTGGTCCGCCTCGGGCGGAAAAACTCAAACAGAGTTTTTGACTCCATCAAAAACTCTGTGTACTGATAATGGCGCAATGATTGCCATGACCGGGTATTTAGGAGCGAAGCGACATCCCGCTCTGCGGGATAAATCTTGGAATCGAATCAAGGCCAATGCTAATTTACGAATAGGTTAAAAAATCGTATAATAAAAATATGGTGGAAATACCGAAAACATACGAGCCGAAAGAAGTGGAGGGGAAAATTTACAACCTTTGGGAAAAAGGTGATTTTTTCAAACCATCCGAATCGGCAAAGAAACGTTATGTTGTAGCTATTCCTCCTCCGAATATAACCAGTCGCCTGCATATGGGTCACGCTCTGAATAATACCATTCAAGATGTAATGATCAGATATCACCGCATGCTCGGGCACAAAACCCTCTGGATACCGGGCATAGACCATGCGGGAATCGCCACCCAAAACGTGGTGGAAAAAGAGCTGAAAAAAGAAAATAAAACTCG
>CAYGVF010000032.1:0-3918 GCA_964353285.1 uncultured Candidatus Saccharibacteria bacterium
TTGTTTGAAATTTGAAATTTGAAATTTGAAATTATATTGCCGTGGTCCATTTCCGCATCCATTATCATCAAACAAACTCCGGTTCCGGTCTCGCCATTTAAAATTACCGACTGAATAGGCGAGGCCCCGCGATATTTTGGCAATAAAGATGGATGAATATTCAGAGCTTTGTATTTCGGAATATCCAATATTTCTTGCGGAATAATCTGGCCATAGGCGCATAAAATTATTAAATCAGGAGCTAGTTCTTTGATTTTTTTAATCCATTCCGGTTTCCTGATTTTGTCGGGTTGTAAAATAGGCAAATTGTTTTCTTGTGCCCAAAGCTTAACCGGCAACGGAGTCAGAATCTGTTTCCTGCCCTTTGGTTTGTCTTCAGCCGTAATCACGGCAATAATCTCGAATTTGTCTTTTAGGGCATCATAAAAATTGCGGAATATTCTTTCCGCAAACTCCGGCGTGCCCATTAAAATTGTTTTGATTTTATTCATGGTCAATAATAAGAATTCCGTTGAGATGATCTATTTCGTGTTGAATCACACGCGCAAATAAATCTTTGACTTTGAGTTCGAATTCTTTGCCATTTTCATCAATGGCTTTTGTTTTCAATGATTTGGCGCGGGGGATTTTTTTGTAGACACCGGGCATACTTAAGCACCCTTCTTCTATTGTTTTTGTTTTTTTCGACATTTTACTGATTTCCGGATTGATAAAGATATATTTTTTGGATAACTTCGGATTAACCACAAAAAGCTGGATATTTTTGCCGACTTGAGGCGCTGCCAAGCCAACGCCATCAACTTTTTTCATAGTTTCGGTCATGTCATTTATCAAATTCAAAATCTCCTCGGTTATGTTTTTGATTGGGGTTGATTTTTGTCTCAAAATCGGATTATTTTCACCTTTTTGGATTTGTAGGGTCATTTTGGAGATTAGTCAGACCACTCACACGAAGACACGCGTCAATGTCCCAGTGAGACATTGCGCTCTTTCTCGCCCTCGCTCTGCCCTGCGGGCAGCCCTGCCCGCTCGGGCTACGAGAGGTCTTCTTAGTGAGTAAGTCTGACTAAAATTAAATAATTTGAATTATAACAGGGTTTCTGGGTCGACTTCGATTTCCCAGATTGATGGGACAATGATTAAAAGTCGGTTTCTTGATTTTAAGTCTTTAATCTTAGATTTGATGATGATATTCCAGCGATAGGTTCTCGCCACCCTCGGAATAAAAGCCGGCACTGGTCCCAATAAATCAATATCAGTTGTTTTCAAATTCTTTATTTGGGTTTTCAGTTTTTCCATTAAAATCTTAGCTTGATTTTTGGCTGTTATTGGATCTTTGTGCTCAAAACTTAATTTGATAATCTGCGAGAATGGGGGATAGTTGAAAGCTTTTCTGATTTTAATCTCCTCATCATAAAACTTTTTAAAGTCATTGGCAAGAGCGGTTTTAATGGCAAAATTATCGGGTTTGTAGGTTTGAATCAGAAAATCTTTTTTTGTCATTTTTTGCAGCTGATTTATTGTTTGGAATACTCTTTCCGAGCTTTTAAAATCCGGCAGATTCAAAATAGTTTCAATTGAGATGACGGCAACCAAATCCGCTTTCAATTCCTTATTCAGGAGCATTTGCGAACCGATTAAAATTGCGCTTTTATTTTGGTTGAATTCTTTGATTATTTTTTCTTGTTGGGATGGTTTTTCCGCGATGTCGCTGTCGAGTCGGAAAATTTTCTTAGCTGGAAACAATTTTTTAATCTCCGATTCCACTTTTTGTGTTCCGGCTCCGAAATATTTTATTTTTATGCTTTTACATTTTGGACACAACACCGGCGCGATATCGTCTTTTCCGCAATGATGGCAAACAAGACGTCTTGAGGGTTTGTCTTCGTGATAAATCATTGGCACATCGCAAGCCGGGCACATCGACACATAGCCGCATTCGCGGCAAAGAATAAAAGTGGCAGTTCCGCGCCGGGCAATATATAAAATTGACTTGTTGTTTTTGGTCAGGCCTTCTTGTAATTCGCGGCTGATAATCGAAAAATTCCCGTTCTTCATTTCTTCTCTCATGTCGACAAGTTTGGAATTCGGGATTTTGTTCTGGCACTGAGGCAGAGATTTCAATATTAGTTTTGCTTTATAGATTTTGGCTAATTGGATTGCGATGTCTTTGGCGTTGTAATAGGGTCTTCTGCCCCAGGAGCGATATAAATCACTGGATTCGTCTTCAATAATAATGGACTTGAGATTTTTAAAAGGAGAAAAAATTATGCCTTTATTTTTAGGCGTAAGGATTAATGAATTTTTAATATAAAGAGGTAATTTTTTCGAAAGAAAAATTCTTGCCACTAAGCCGATTGGAGCAAAATAATAATCACTTATCCAGAATAAAAGTTTGATTTGTTTTTCGGTTAAGATTGGTTCTTCGGAAATAATTTTGTCTATGGGCTTGATTTGAAAATCGGCGAATTTTTTCAAGCGCATTTTTTCCTTTTCCAGTTTTTTACAATCAACAACAATGGCGTTTATTTTTTTCTTTCTAATCGGTATTTTAACTATTCCACCGATTTTAATCTTTTCTTCGGAAAAATAACTCAATATCTGCGGATTGGGATAGGGGATTTTGATTAATGGAATCACATTAAAGATATACATATCATTTCTATTTTACCATTTTGAGGTGCTATAATAAAACTATGATTAAGCGACGATTGTTTATTGCGATAAATTTGCCGGAGGATGCGAAGGAGAGATTGATTAGATTTCAGGGAAAATGGATGGACTTGGAACCGCATTCTATCAATTGGGTAATCAAGCCGAATCTGCATATTACTCTGGTTTTTTTGGGTTATATGAATGATGACGAAATGTACGAAATTTGCCAGATACTGAAGGACGTTGCCAAGCGGCACAAACCATTTTCCATAAAATTGGAAAAAATTATTGTCGGTCCGCCCAATGCCACACCAAGAATGTTTTGGGTCGAGGGAAAAGAAAGTAAGGAGCTGGCGGAATTGCAAAAAGATTTAGGTGAATCGATTGCCGGTCGGGTCTATTTTAAACAAGAAAACCGTGCTTACAGACCGCACATTACTTTAGCCAGGTTCAAATACGAGGTGGCAAAGAAAATACAAGAAATGCCGAAAGTCGAGGAATTGCTGAATGTTGAAATCCCGGTGGAAAGCATTGATTTGATGCAATCCAACCTCAAACGCACTGGCCCGGTATATGCGGTTTTGGAGTCGATAGAATTAGGGGAGTAGTGGGCTCGGATTTATTTTACATGTCGACACGTGTCGACGCTTCCAGCGAAGCGTCGCACTAATTCTCGGTCTCGCCTTCCCGCATTGCGGGAAGACCGTGCGCTCGGCCTGCGAAGTTGTCTCAGTGACAAATAAATCTTCGACGAAGAGAAATATGGAAAAAATCGAAATTTTTGGAATGAAGTTTGATAATCTGACCATGGAGGAGGCGGTGGAAGAAATTAGCGGCTTTGTGGTTTTGCCGTATTCGGAGTTTGTGGTCAGGGCGCAGAAAGACGAAGAATTCAGAAGTATTTTAAACAAAGCTGATTTTTGTTTATGCGAGAGCAGGGGATTGTATTTTATGGCGCGGGTTCTGGGTAAAAGATTGAAACAGGAGATTAATGGTGTTGAGCTGATTTACAAATTGAATCAAAAATCAAAAACAAGGAATCAAAAAATATTTTTATTGGGCGGCAAAGAAGATGTTGTCAAAAAAACCGCGGAAAAATTAGGAAGCAGCGTTGTTGGTTTCGAACACGGATATCAAGATTTGGACAAAGTTATTGAAAGAATAAATTTAGCCAAGCCGGAAATTTTATTGGTTGGTTTGGGCAGCCCGAAACAAGAAAAATTTATTTACGAAAATTTGAAAAAAATGCCGAGCGTGAAATTG
>CAYGVF010000033.1:0-3838 GCA_964353285.1 uncultured Candidatus Saccharibacteria bacterium
GAGATTCTCCGCCCAAGGCGGATCCGCCTCTGGCGGAGAACTCTTTACGGAGAGTGCAGGGCTCGAACCTGCAAGGCCTTGCGGCCACTCGCTTTCGAGGCGAGCGCATTACCATTCTGCCAACTCTCCTTTTTATGGACCCAGGGAGAGTTGAACTCCCGACTTCTCCATGCCATGGAGATGTTTTACCACTAGACTATGGGCCCGTTTTTCGTTTGCCCTGGCGAGGAATCGAACCCCGATCTCTCCCTTAGGACGGGATTGCTCTATCCGTTGAGCTATCAGGGCTCAATAAAACATATCCTACCACATTTCAACCGAAAATAAAAGACCTTCTTCTCTCAAAGAAGGTCTTGATTGTTACATGTTATACGATTTTATTCCACCGTAATAATCTGCACCGGACAACTGGAAGCGGCTTCTTTGTTGCAACCAGGGTCAGCTATTTCCAAATCAAACTTTCCGTTTCCAACATCTTTAGAGTCTTTGAGAACCGATTTTCCGTCATCTCCCATATGCCAAAAGGTTGGGCAAACCGCCACACAGGTGCCGCAGCCGATACATTTGTCTCTTTGTTGAATAACTTTCGCCATGATTTTGTTGTTTGTTAATTGTTAACTATCACTTGTTAATTATTATATTTTATTATAACCTATCTAATATGAAAAAGGCAATTATTTTTTCTTTAATTGTCTTGGGAATTACATCGATTGTCTCCCAATTAATCGTTATCAGAGAACTGAATACTAGCTTTTTCGGCAATGAATTTTTTATTGGCTGGACTCTGTTTTCTTGGCTATTTTGGGTTGGTTTAGGCAGCTTATTTTTGAATAAATCAATCAAAGACGAGAATATCCCGAAAACAATCATTGTCTCGAATATTCTCGCTCCCCTTTTTCTTGTTTTGGAAATTTTCTTAATTCGCTTTTCCCGAAATCTAATTGCTGGCCAAACCGGCCAAATACCCGATTTGATTCCTTCTCTCCTGTACAGCTTTATCGTTTTGGCTCCGTTGTCTCTGATTCTTGGCCTTCTGTTTGCCGTTATCAGCCGTTTATGGAAATCCGAATTTCAGGATTTGGAATTAGGTCAAATTTTGGGAAAATCCTATATTTTCGAGACTCTCGGTTTTATCCTCGGCGGCCTGGCTTTCAGCTATTTTTTAATTCTTATAAATGAATTTTACGCGGCTTCGATTATCGCCTGGCTAAATTTCTTGGCTGGGATTTTTATTTCGGCGCATAAAAAATTTCCGGGTTTTAAATCATTATCGATTTTACTAATCATCTTCTTTATTTTTGTATTTATTTTTTCTCCGTTGATAAATTATCAAACGAATGGTTTTAGATTTCCCAATCAAACCTTAATTGAATCAAAAAACTCTCCTTACGGAAATATCGCCGTAACCAGAGTCGAAAATCAATATAATTTTTATGAAAGCGGGTTATATTTGGGAACCAACAAAGAAGAAACTTTTAATGAATACGTCCATATTCCGCTTTTATACCATCAAAATCCTAAAAACATCCTTTTGATTGGCAATGGTTTCAATGGGATTTTGAAAGAAATCCTAAAACACAATCCGGATAAAATCTACTATTCAGAATTGGATCCGAGTTTAATCGAAACCGCCAAAAAATACCTAACGAGTGATTTGCTGAATTATCTAAACGATAAACGAGTTGAAATAATCAATGGGGATGCTCGCTACTTTGTAAAAAATAATCCGGAAAAATTCGATGTCATGATTATAAATTTACCCAATCCCTCAACCGCCCTAATCAATAGATTTTATACCCGAGATTTTTTTAAAGAAGCCAAAAATCATTTGTCGGAGAACGGAATTTTATCAACCTATCTTCGATTATCGGCCAATTATTTTGGTCCGGGGGTAGAAAATCTAGATACTTCCTTATACAAGGCGCTTAAACAAAACTTTCAATCCGTTTTAACTTTACCCGAAGACCAACATCTGTTTATCGCGTCTCAAAACAAACTTGATTATAACCCGGATTTATTAATTAAAAATTTTAAAGAACGCAAAATCAAAACCAATTTCGTTAATGAAGAATATATCAAATACAGATTGACCAACGACCGAGTTAAAGAATTGGATGATTTATTGGATAAAAACCAATCAGCCAAAATCAATCGCGACCAACTGCCAATCAGCTATTATTATAATTTTACTTACTGGATATCTGTTTTTCATTCGAAATTGGCTAAGATTTTTTGGTTTGTCGGAAGAATACAATTTATTTGGATTATTGTTTTGATTATCTTGGGATTTTGGATATTGTCTCACGGGCCCAGAAAACCATTCCCTATTGCCATGGCGATTGCGGGATTTTCTTTAATGACGATTGAAGTGATAATCCTTTTCGGTTTCCAGGTTTTTTACGGTTATTTGTATTATAAAATTTCTTTAATCATTACTGTTTTAATGGTTGGTATGGCTTTGGGTTCTTGGCTGGCAAATAAAAAATTGGAGCAAAAAACAATTAAATTAATAGTCAAAATTCATTCTTTGATAATTATTTTTTCTTTAATTCTTCTGGCTGGATTTTATTTCTTGTTTAAAATCGAACCTAAGCCATCAATACTTATAGAAATAATTTTTCTATTGGCTGGCGGTATAATTGGTTTAATTGTCGGCTTCGAATTTCCGATTATCAATAAATTATACTTGGAACAAAAAGCCCTCCTTCGCTCTTCGAGCTACGGAGGGCAAGTCGGCACCATCTATGGTGCTGACCTTATTGGTTCTTGTCTCGCTGCATTTCTGATTAGCATCTTTATCTTGCCAATTTTCGGTATTTATCAATCTTTAATCTTTTTGGGAATATTGAATTTTTTAATTCTGATTTCTTTAATTATTTCACGTCCTCCTCATTGAAAACCTGGGCAGTAAAAACATAAATCTGCGTATCTTTGTCTTTATAACAGTCGGCGGATAAGCCGGCTTTTTGCGTGCATAAAACACTCAAAAACGTATCCCTGTTCCAATTGTTTTCTGTCGCCACCTGAGGCAGGAAAACCCCTGAACGCGAACCTTTGACAATTCTTACTCCGTGCTTGCCGATCTCGACATCCTGATAGGAATCGACTTTCTCCAAGGAGCTTAAAACCGAAATTTCGTATTCCAATTTATCCAATTCATTTTTGCTTACAGGGTTGAATCTTGGATCATTTACTGCTGCGGAAATCGCCATTTGCGAAATAACTTTATAGAGCGGGTCAGTAACGTCGCCGGTAAAAACTCCGATACAGCCTCGCAATTCTCCGTTTTCCATTAAAGTCACAAAAGCGCCCAAAGGCTTATTCAACAAAGCATCGCTTTCCTCGATTTCCAAAACTTTTCCGGTTTTAATGTATGCTTCAACCGATTGTTTGGCGATTTCCAGCAATCTTTTTTGTTGACTTTTATCCAATTCGCTTTCCGATTTGTCGCTGGTAAAAACAATCGCTGCATAACCAACTACCTGCGACTTGTCTCCAGTCACGTCACCGGAATTGGCGGATTTCAATAATTTTGCTGTTTTTCCCCGCATCAGAGCCATGACTATTTCAATGGAATCGTCAGCACAAGCAGCGGTCTGAAGATTGGCAATACCTTTTCCTTCCAGTTCGAAAATTGTGTTTTTTAAATTCCCTTTTTCCCCGCTCAAAATTGCCTGAATTATTTTATTGTCTGAATATTGCGCGTCTTTATATTTCGGATAATGCGATAAATCCGAACTGGCAATAATTAAAGTATGATCATCAAGCAAATTTTTCAAAGCATTGATTAAAATATCGCTTATGCCTTCTTGATTGCCAAGAATTATCGGCACGATTT
>CAYGVF010000034.1:0-5760 GCA_964353285.1 uncultured Candidatus Saccharibacteria bacterium
TTCCCAAGATTTAAATGGTATTTCCTCCATGAATTAAAATTTCTATATAATTTCTAATTTTAATAATTATTTCCTCTCCCCACCTCGCCAGCGGGGAATTTTATACGAAAAACAACCCAAAACCTGCCAAGAGGCCGAGGATAAGGATGAAACTTGCCCATTTGAGAATCAGGGTTTTGGGTTTAATGGAATAATTCACTAAATTCCAGATTTCCCGCATATATTCCTGGGCTATTTTTTCTTCGGAACTGAAAACTTCCCTTAATTCCTTTTCGTATTGTTCAAGATTCTTTTCCGCAAATCCCCACCAGCACATCAAGCTGAATCTTTCTTTTATTTTTCCGCGAAATGGCAGAAAAACAGCCAGAATCGAGAGGAAAAAAGCCGCAAAAGAACAGATTGCCAAAACCAAAAAATTCAGCTTATCCAAATGGCTGATGCTTAAGCCGAAAATAATACCCGCAACACCCACAAGAAAAGAGGCTTTTTGGTCCAAGCCGTTCCTTAAATTATGATGGTGATTCAAAGAATCACGCAAAAAACTAATCGAATTCTGGTCCATATGATTTATTTAGGTTAATTCTTTTAAAATTTCCCTTAAATCGGAAATTATATAATCAGCCCTTGCTTCGTCTGGGTTTTTATTGATTTCTGGGTCAAAAAATAAATAAGTCACTGCACCGCATTTTTTACCGGCTTTAATATCGCCTTCTTTGTCGCCAATAACAATGACCTTTTTATAATTTTTATCTTTGAGAAAATTATTCAATATTTCGGCTTTAATAGTATGAATTTCTTTGTTTATACGAGAATTATTACGAATATGAATATTACGATGAGTATCTGCTCCTATTATTTCTTCCAAATAATCAGTCAAGCCAATAACCCTAACAAATCTTTTGGTATGTTGAGGCCGACTATTGCTTAATACGATATTATGATGACCTTTATCTTTTATTGTTTTCAAAACCTCTTCTGAAAAATCTCGAGGTTTTATATATTTTTTTATAATTTCCCAACCTATTTTTTCTAAACTTAGAGTTTTTTTAACCATACTCTGCCATAATTCTGGATTACCTTCTGGAACCGCTAATCTAAAATAATCAAAAAAACTCAATCCATACCAATTAATAGTTTCTTCTAAGCTGATTTCTCTATCCATGCCAAAATCTTTTAATATCAAATTGCACACTTCTTGAACAGCGTACTCATTATCTTTTTCCAAGACTCCGTGAAAATCCCAAACAAATAAAATTTTGTTGTCCATAAATCATTTTTTGAACTGATTTTTAATCCTTTTTTACAAAATCGGAGATTTTTTGCACGGTTTTGTTGGGGGAACAATTTTGCTTTACCCATTTGGCGGCTTTTTTTTCGTTCATCGATTCGTCTTTGTAAAGACCTAAAACATTTTTGGATAATTCTTTGTTTGCCTTATAAAAACCATCCACATCTTTTATCGAAGCGGTTCCGGTTTTGAAATCGAAATCAACTATTTTTTGTTCAACTAACTTATTCAGGGTATAAATAGCGGCAGAATAATAAGGGTCGTCTTCGGGGCTGTCAAAAATCCATTCCAAGGAATTCTCTACCATACCAATCGCTAATTGTTTCCTGTCCTCGTCAATCGACCCTTGTTTAATCATTTGAGGCATAAGCCATCTATAAATTTGTTCGGCTTTTGCATCTTCGATGATAATTTTCGCCTCTTCGCCAAATCTTTCAAGTGCGGGGTCTTCGTTTTTATGACAATGGCCAAGTTCATGCAAAGCGGTAGTCAAAAAGTTTATTTCTTCGCCCCGCTTTTCGTCCATGCCTTCAATTTTGAAATTCTTATCTTCAAGCATTTTTCTGTAAACCTTTTTCTGTTCTCCCAGATAAATAATGATTATCGGATCACCTTCTTGGGCTATTGCTTTTGCAGATAAATTAACCCCGTAATCACCGGTCGAATTAACCACTTTTATTTTCTTTTCTTCAACGGTCTTTCCCAATTCGGGATAATCATTTTTTTTCAATGCTTCTGCCATTGTCTTCTGAATTGAAAGAATGTTTTTTTCTTTCTCAATGCAGTTTTTATCTTTTAAGCAAACTCTTAATTCTTGTTGATGATACGGTGGCGAATAAGTCCAGGTGTATTCCGGAGGAACAATTAAAACAGGAAAATCCGACAAAGCGGATTTCCCGTATAACTCATTTACTTTTTCATAACATGCATCAATTTTATCAACGTCTTTTTCTTGATATGCGATGCTTAATGCATTCGAATATTCTTTAAAGGTTTCTCCACCGGGAATTCTTTTCCAGTCCACGGGCATTTCGGAAATTTCTTTGAATTTTCTGGAAATATATTGCGTATCGCGAGGGAATAATTCATTAATCGTATGCGGATTCTTGTCGCTTGGTAAATAAAAATGGCTTAGCGTGGCTTGTTCCGGCGCTTTTGGGGACAATCCGGAAAAAGCCGAAGAACGGATAAAAAGATTGTCCACCCGCATTGAAGCATCAAGAGTTTTCGTGGCAACGTCTCGCAATTCCGAATTTAATCCCAGTTTTTCAAGCTCATTTTCGCTGGCATTGGCAATAATTTCCTGATAAGCGCTCGTTTCCATGTGCTTTATCACGTGTGCAGCAACCATTAATAAAACTTCCCTTCTTTGTCCTTCTGTTTCCGGCACGCCTTCAAACCAATTATTCACCAAAGCATCGGTGATATCTTCTTCGGAAATTTCCGATATTGCGGGAATTTTGTCTTTAAACGTTAAAACCTTGTCTTTTACCTGTTCCAGAACCGCTTTTTGCACATTATCAAAGAGTTCCAAAGAATCCTCCCAAGGACCGATTTTTTCCGGTAAATCTTTTTTCCATTCGGTATAACCCTCCAATAAATCGAGGGTTTTATAAATATTCCTAAGCTCGGGCTTGGATTGAATCAATTTTTCTTCTGGTTTCGATTCTATAGACATAATTTAATCGGGGAGCCGGGAATTGTCCGCTCATCGAGTGAGCGGATCCGCGCACCCGCTAAAAGCGGGATGTCGCGGAAACCCGGTCTTCACGCACCCGCCCCGGAAAGTCGAACTTGTTTTATTTTTTAAATCCACATTATACTTCAATTATCACTGGTAAAATCATCGGTCTCCTTCGGGTTTTACTATATAAAAATTGGCCAATTTTATCCCGTAAATTATTTTTAACATATACCCAGTCAATCGGCGCGCCAGCAATAGTTGTATGCTCAACAATTTCTTTTACTTTTTTACGTGCTTCTGTTAAAAGTTCTTTTGATTCTTTCATGTAAATAAATCCGCGAGAAATAATATCCGGATTATTTTTAACTTTTCCGGTTTGCCGGTCTATTGTGGTTATAATCACAAACATTCCGTCTTCAGCCATTGTCTGGCGATCGCGCAAAACAATGTGGCCAATATCGCCAATACCCAGCCCGTCGACAAAAACATAATTAGTATCAACTTTTTTGTTCAAAACTTTAGCTATTCTGTTTTGAAATTCAATAATTGAACCGTTGTCAAGAACAAATATTTTATCTTTAGGAATTCCGACTTGCATGGCCAGTTTCGCTGCTTCTTTCAAAAAATAATGATTAGCGTAAACCGGCAGAAAAAAATCTGGCCGGATTTGCTTTATTATTTCTTTAATACTGACGGCATTAGAATGACCACTGGTGTGAACATCCATTATGTCATTATGAACGACGTTGTCGCATTTGCGATAAAGATTGTCTTTTAATCGCTGAATTGTTCTTTCGTTTCCGGGTATAACGGACGATGAAAAAATAATGGTATCATTTTTTTTGATGCGGATGAATTTGTGATTACCAGTAATTATCCGTGATAAAACCGCATTGCCCTCACCTTGCGCTCCAGTACAGATAATTATAATTTTGTTTTCTGGATATTTATGAATATCTTTGACAGAAACAAGGATTTCTTTATCGACTTTCACGTATCCCAATTCTTTTGCTATCTCGATATTCATTTTCATGCTGTAGCCGTCGAGAACTATTTTTTTGCCAATTTCTCTGGCATATTCAATAATATGGCCAATCCTTTTTATCTGGGAAGAAAAAGTGCCAATAATTACTTTGCCTTTTGCTTCGTTGATAAGCTTTTCCAAATTAGCATACATATCTTTTTCCGAGACCAGTTCGTGAGTGGTATCAAGCGAGCCCAAACTTTCAAGCATCAAAATTTTCGGCGTTGGCAAAGAAGACAAATGATGATAGGTAATTGCTTGTTGATTAATCGGATTTTTTTCCATTGTCCAATCGCCCGGATGAATAACCGTTCCATTCGGCGTATTGATAATAACGCCAATCGCATCCATAATTGAATGCTCCACATTGAAAAAGCCGATTCTGAATTTGCCCAAATTAAACCGATCATTAGTTGATTTAACCTTAATAATCTTTAGGCGCTTAATTGATTCTTTAGCGTATTCTTCCATTCTTTTTTTAATCAGGGCAATGGTCAAATCTCTGCCAATAATTGTTGGATAACCAAGTTTTTTCAAGAGTAATGGAGCAGCGCCAATATGATCAAGATGTCCGTGGCTAAAAATTACTCCGCGAATATTTTTTTCCTTGCCGCGCAAATAACTAACATTGGGGATAATAAAATCAATGCCGGGCATATCTTCTTCTGGAAACTGAATGCCCATATCCAAAATAACAATATCATCGCCATATTCAAAAACAGTCATATTTCTACCAACTTCTTCCATGCCTCCCAGGGGAATAATCCTTAAAACAGATTGTTGCCTTGTCTTTTTTTGCCTTGTTGTTCTATGTTTTAATTTTCCCATTATATTTTAATGGTTTTTAAAAATTAATTTCTTAATAAATCGGGGTGCTGGGAGTTGGACCCAGGCCACTGACTCCCGAAGCCAGCGTACTACCGTTATACTACACCCCGTAATATTACTTTATCCAATATTTTTCGCGAATCTTTAAATCCTCTTCTTCTTTTTTTTCTTCGATTTTGCCTTTGGCTAGTTCGCGAAGTTTTTCCAAATCTTCTTTGTCCAGTTCTTTTGTTCTTTTTTCCAAGTATTTTTTGTCGTTTTTTTTCGGGTCTTCGATTATTTCCGCCAACAGAACATCCAAAATCGCTCCAACCTTCGGTCCGGGTTGGATTTTCAGTAATTTCATTACATTATTACCATTGATTTTCAGCATTTTCGCGGAAATCGGGTCTTTGGAAACTTTTTCAATCATATATTCGATTGTTCTCAAGCGATATGGCCTTTCTTTCGGCCTGCCCATTCCCAATCGGTCGGCAATGCGCAGATTAATCAAATCAGAAATGTTTTCTCTGCCTACTCTGGCAACCAAGCGCCTTGCTCCTGCCGCGGTCAATCTTTGGGGGTCGGATACGAACATATGATTTCTCACCAATAAAACCACTTTATCGATGAATTTATTGGGAAATTTCAATCTTTGTAAAATCCGATAAGTGAATTTTGCGCCCACATAATCGTGATTGTAAAAAGTGGAATCAGGGCCTTCACCTTCCTTTGTTTCCGGTTTGCCGATATCGTGAAATAAAGCGGCAAATCTGACTTCTGGATTGAATTTTTTGTCAGCCGCCACCTGCAATGACCTGACCGAATGCTCGTATATATCATATATATGATGCTTGTTTTGGTTCACGCCAACTCCTTTTTCCAATTCCGGCAAAATATATTTGAGTAAATTGGTTTTTTGTAATAAATCAACTCCTTCGGCTGCTTTTTCCGATT
>CAYGVF010000035.1:0-3534 GCA_964353285.1 uncultured Candidatus Saccharibacteria bacterium
ATCGAAATTAAGAAATTGTATTAAAATGCCCAAGGTTTTTATTATAATTTTACATTATCAAAATTGGCAGGATACCAACGAATGTTTGAAATCATTGGAAAAATTGGATTATTCGAATTTCGAAAAAATCGTTATTGATAACGATAAAGACAATCGCGGATTTGCCGGAGGGAACAATCTCGGAATAAAACAAGCCCTGGAAAAAGACGCGGATTATGTTTTGCTTTTGAATAACGACACGATTGTTGACCAACCAGATTTTTTAAAGAAGTTGGTTGAGGCGGGAGAAAAAAATGAAAGCGTTGGTATTCTCGGTCCAATGATATATGAATATGGAACTGACCTGCCTATTGGCAAGGCAGGCAAAATCCACTTTGCGGGCGGCAAGATAAATTGGCTTTATACCAGGGGCATCCATGTAACATGTAACACGAAACATGTAATAGAAGAGACGGATTATATTACGGGGGCTTGCATGTTAATTAAGCGAAAAGTAGTGGAAAAAATCGGGCTAATGCCCGAAGAATACTTTCTTTATTGCGAGGACGTGGATTGGTGTCTAAAAGCCCAAAAAGCGGGATTTTTGTGCCTAGTGGTGTCAGAGGCCAGGATAAGTCATAAAGTGTCCCAGGGGTCAAAAATAGCGTCATTTTCCTATATTTATTACCATACCAGGAATGGCCTGCTTTTAGCTAAGCGCAATGCGCCTATTTTTATCAAAATTCTGGCTTACAAGAGCAGCTTTTTGGTCTATTTAAAGCAGGTAATTAAGCTGTTGATTTTTCCCAAAAGAAAGGTTTGGGCAAAGGCAATAATGAAAGGGATAGAAGATTTTTATAAAGGAAAGTTTGGAAAATATGAAGATAGGAATTGATTGTCATAATTTAGAAACAAAAAGAACAGGAACTGGCCGCTATTTGATGAATTTGTTGAAATATTGGGCAAAAGAAAATGCCGAAATTGTTTTGTATTTTAAAAATCAAATTCCGGATGATATTCCCGAGAGTAAAAATTTTCAAAAGAAAATTTTGAAAAGTGGGAGCAATTTTTGGTTCGAGCATATTTTACTGCCAAAGGCAATAAAAAAAGACGGGATTAAGATTTTTTTCTCGCCGTCTTATATTTTGCCAATCAGAATGCCGAAAGGAGTAAAGACCGCGGTAGCGATTCACGATATTTCCTACGAGGCGCATCCGGAGTGGTATTCTTGGCAAAACAGAATTCTGCTTTGCTGGATTTCCAAAAAATCGGCCAAAAAAGCAGACATGATTTTTGCTTGTTCCGAATTTACGAAAAACGAAATTTTGAAATATTACCCCAGCAGTCGCGGGGCAGGTAAAATCGATGAAAAGAAAATTTTTGTTATTCCCTTGGCTGCTGGCGAGGAGTTTACGCCGTATCATTCAATCGAAGGCGCGGAATACGGAATTAAAGATAAATTCATTTTCTTCGCAGGCGCGATTTTTCAGCGTAGGTTTATTCTTGAAACAATCGAAGCGTTTAAGAAAATTGCCGCGCGATTGCCCGAATACCAATTTCTGATTAGCGGGCCGAATTATACCCAGCCGTTTATCGATATTGATAATTTAATCAAAAAAGCCAATCAGGAGATTGGCCGGGAAGCAGTTCTTCATATCGATTACGTCAGTGATAAGGATTTGGTTAATTTGTATAATGCGGCTGACTTGTTTATTTGGCTTTCGTCTTATGAGGGATTTGGTTTGCCGCCATTAGAGGCAATGGCTTGCGGCACTCCGGTAATCACCACCAAAATGGCTTCTTTACCGGAAACAGTTGGTGATGCGGCTATGTATGTTGAAGACCCGAGAAATATAGACGAAATCGTGCACGCGATTTCCAAAGTATTAAGCAACGAGAAAACGAGAAATTGGCTAATCGAGGAAGGTTTAAAACAATCGCAAAAATTTTCCTGGCGCAAAACCGCCGAACAGACACTAAAATTATTAATAAATTATGCAAAATAAAGCATCGTTTTATATTATTTTAGCAGTTGAGATTCTGGCTATTTTATTGGCGGTTTTTGGGATTTTGCCGAGAGAGATTGTTCTGATTGCCACGGGAATAATGGTTTTTTATTTTATTTTCAGTCCAGTCGAGGATAGTTTGATTTTGTTCATTGTTTCTGTCCCTTTGTTTGCGGCTTTGTCGATTACGGATAATTTTGACACTATGGCCAATTGGCGGATTCTCTTGGCGATTTTGTTTTTATGCTTGTTCTTCAAACAAGGATTATCGATAAAAATCATCAAAGACAAATTGGGGAAATTTAAATTGAGAGAAAAATTCAAACACTATCCAATGGAATATTTTACCGGTTTGTTTGTAATAATCGGTATCTTTTCGCTTTTTATCGCTGTCAACCCTGTTGTCGGAATTAAAAAATTACTCTTTCTGATTAATATTTTTCTGCTTTATATTATTATCCGCAATGTTATTTTCAAAAATCCGGAAATGAAGCCGAAAATAATTAAAGCCGGCGCATTTGCGGGAATAATTTCTTTAATTGTCGGTTATATTCAGATAATTTCCACGATGGTTACGCCCTTATATGATTTTTGGCAATGGTGGTCAAGAAACGTGATTTCGGTTTTTTACGGCAATAATTTATCCGAACTGGTAAAAACAAGCAATACCTGGTTTTCCTATTATGCCGACAGTCCGCCAACCTTAAGGATGTTTTCGATTTTTCCCGATTCTCATTCTTTCGCTTTATTCGCCATTATCGGATTGGTTTTTGTCAGTTATTTATTGTTTAAGAAATCAAAAAATAAGTTTATAGTTTATAGTTTATGGTTTATAGTCATATTGTCTTTCTTTGCCCTTATTTTTTCCGGTTCTCGGGCAGTGTGGTTGAGCGCGATCATTCCGTTTTTAATTGCAATATTTCTGTTGATTTTTAAAAAACAGAAAATTTTTAAACCATTTTTGGCGATGCTGATTGTCTTTGCCCTGGCATTTCCGGTTTCTTCTTTAATTTCTTCTTTATCGTATCAAGGCGGCGGAGATGGAACATTGGCTTTTAAAAGAGCAAAGTCCATTGCCGACATGGAAGAATTATCGGTTAAAAGCAGAATGGGAATTTGGAGAACATCAGCCATATCAGTTTTAAAGCATCCGATTTTGGGCGTGGGAATTGGCAATTACCCGCTGGTTTTGGGTGAAGACATTGCCAACGGCAAAAAAGGCGCTTCAGCCCATAATCTTTATTTGGACGTGGCTGCGGAAACGGGATTATTGGGATTAATAGCTTTATTGTTGATATTTGTAGAAATATTAAGAAGGTGCCGGAAATTTATCAAACAGAATGGTTACATGTTATATGTTGCATGTTTTGTGTTTTTCTTTGTTTGGATTTTAATTTATAACCTTTTTGATGTGGTTTTGTTGAACGACAAAGTTTTATTATTATTTATGGTGGTTTTGGCTCTGGTCTATCCAATTGAAAATTATGAAAAATCCACTGGTAACGATTAATATTCTTACTTATAATGGTGAGAATTTGATTGAGCAATG
>CAYGVF010000036.1:0-3538 GCA_964353285.1 uncultured Candidatus Saccharibacteria bacterium
ATCAATAAAGACGAACACAAAAAAAGAGTATTGTTTTATAACACCATTTTTCATGAAGCGGTTCACATGGCTTCAATCGCAAAGTTTAAAAGAGTCAGTCCCAGGGAATCCAAACCAATGCCATATCGCTCCGGCTATCAAGTGATTGATATCGAAAAGCGCCAGCAAAAACTCAGAGGATTAAACGAGATGATAACCGATGAAATGGTGTTTGAAATTGTCGGAAAACATATAGATGAACTGGCGAAAGAGTTGAATCTTAGTTCCGAGGAACGAGACCAGCGAATTCCCACCTATCCCAGAAAAATCCTGCAATTAATAATCGAAAAAGTTGCCCAAAACAACGGAGAAAACGAGGAAGATGTTTGGGGAGGATTTAAGAGAGGATTATTTACCGGCGAAATGATGCATTTAAGAGACGTAGAGCAAACATTCGGCAAAGGCGCCTTGGAGGTTTTGTCTCTATTGAAACTTAGTGATAAAACAGAAACTCTGGGGCCAAAAGCGCACGAGAAGGTTTTGAACTGTTTTCAAACCGACGACGATAAAGAACGCGAAAAAATGATTAGCGAATTATTGCCGGAATTGGAAAAAACAAAGGAAGAAAAATTTGACGAAGGAAAAATCCCTCAAGAAAAATAAATTATGACCATTAATTCGACCCAATTCGGCGAGATAGTTATTGACGATAAAAAATATCATCAGGTTTTGATTGTGGGGGATGCGGTTGAGGAAAGGGATTACAAAAAATTGGAAGAACTATTCGGCAGCTCGCACGAAATAGGGGATTGGGAGATTGAAAAACTGTTGAGCAACAATCCGGAAATTATTATCATTGGAACCGGCCAAACCGGCGCGATGGCCCGCCCGCCTCGCCTTGCGGGCTCGCATGGCGGGCAGGGAAGTACAATTCGAAATTTATTCAAAAACAAAAATGTTGAGATTATTATTGCCGAAACTCCAAAAGCAATCAGTATTTACAATGACCAAATCAAACTCGGCAAACGCGTTAACGCCTTGATTCATACCACCTGCTAAATATTGATTTATCGAAATTTTTATGAAAAATTCTGGGAAATTGGTAATCGCTATAGTTGTTTGCGAATTGGCCGGGCTTATCGGGTCGATTTTTACCGCTCCCGCGGTTAAAACCTGGTATCCGACTTTAATCAAGCCGTCTTTTAAACCGCCTAATTGGCTGTTCGCACCGGTCTGGACAGTCTTATTTTTATTGATGGCTATAGCCATGTTTCTGGTGTGGAAAAGAGACAAAAAGGGACTAAAGATTTTCTTTGTCCAACTTTTCTTCAATATTCTTTGGTCAATAATGTTTTTCGGCCTGAAATCGCCGTTGCTGGGTTTTATCGTAATTGTTGTTCTTTGGATTCTGATACTGATGACGATTATCAAATTCTTCAAAATCTCGAAACCGGCCGGCTGGCTTTTGATTCCCTATATTCTTTGGGTCAGCTTCGCCTCGATTTTGAATTTGGCAATTCTGATTCTTAATTCATAATTCAATGACCAAAAACTGGTCCAATAAGGTGACAAAAGAGAGTAATGCTTTGGATTTGGAGGGAGGAGTTTTTACTCGGAAAAATCCCAAAAAAATTGCCTTATCCCTGAAACAATCGGCTGAAATGAGCGAAAGGAGAAAAGCAAAACCCTTCCAATCCGCAATGTCGATGCTTAATTTTTATATCAATCGGGCCGGAAAAAACTTACCAATTAAACAAAAGAATATTCTAAATAAAGCTAAAGAGGAATTGAGGATACTTTTTAAGAGATAACTTGACCCCCGTCTTTAAAATAAAGGCGGGGGTTGACAAAACATTAATAGAAGCGTATAATTATAAATACGGAAAAATCTTACTAAGGAGGTTTTAGGTGAAAAGGTATTTTTTGATCTTTTTGGTTCTGGTTGTTCTTTTTTCGGCCTGTGCGGTGAACACGGAAAAATTGCGCACCACGACAGGAGTATTGGGAGGTATTGTCGGAACCTTCCAGCTTTCCTCCGGCATCGAAGGAAAGATGTTGACCTGGAAATATTTCAGGGATCCCACCAAATGGTATGAGGAGGCAGTAGCTCCTGCAGTTTGGCCGATTTATCCAGCCGATAAAGTTTCCAAAGAGATGATCGGGCACAAGGTCAGGATAACCTACCGTATCCAGGAAACCGTACCGGTTGCAGCGGGACAAGAAGGAGTTCTACTCATCCACGTCGAAAAAATCGACATTTTGTAAGAACCGAAACAAAAAAGAGGAAATTCGCTTGCGAATTTCCTCTTATCTTTTCCCCTCCGATTTTCACGCCAATCTCGATGTCTCTTTTGTTTCCTTGAATTCGAAATCCAGGTATCTGCCTATTGCTTTCATTCTGTCAATGAAATAATCTTTGTTGTCCTTGTAGCAGATTACGGTAAAAGAGACGGTGTATCTGGAAAGGTGTATGGTGGGCGTGTAAGACAGGCCTAAGATCAGAATGTCGTGTTTGGGAAACCAACTTTGTAGGGTCTTTATTAATTTTTGAGCTTTCTCCCAAAAGTTCGTGCCGATGAGAGTATATTCTTTCTCTTCTGTTGTTGCTGCTTTTTTGAAGAACTCCACATCAATTATAATCTTGTCGTGTCTTTCAACTAATTTTAAAAGATCTACTTTTAAAGACATTTTTACCTCCTTAAATTTGAGATAATCTTATCCTACTCCGTTCATCGTCGCTTGTCAATCCGCGCCAGCGGGGGTAAGATTAAGGTATGACCAAACGAGTTTTTATAATTCACGGCTGGGATGGCTATCCCGAGGAAGGTTGTTTTCCGTGGCTAAAAAAGGAATTAACGGAAAAGGGTTTTACGGTTTTTACGCCGGCCATGCCCGAACCGTTGGCTCCCAGAATTGATACCTGGGTATCCTTTTTGAAAGAACAGATTGGCACTCCTGATGAAAATACATACTTAATAGGCCACTCAATAGGAGCCCAAACAATTTTACGCTATTTAGGATCTCTTCCTGTTGGATTGAAAATCGGCGGTGTTGTATTTCTGGCTGGCTGGGTTCATCTTACTGACGAAGCATTTGAAGACGAAGAAGACAAGAAAACTGCAAAACCCTGGCTGGAAACACTCATAAATTGGGATTTAATAAAAAGTCATTCCACTAATTTTATAGCCATATTTTCAGATAATGATGCCGTTGTCCCAATGAGCGATGCTGAAATATTCAAAGAAAAGTTGGGTGCCAAGATAATCATCGAACACAATAAAGACCATTTCAGCGGAAATAGCGGTATCAAGGAATTACCGGTTTTACTGGAGGAGTTGTTAAAGATTGCGGAATAATTTTATGAAAGAAAACTTCAAAAGAAATCTATTTTATAGATTAGCCAACAAAAAATCGGTTAAATTTTTCCTGAAAATTTTTCCTTCCCGGATTTCGGCAGCGAGACTGGAACACCGGAGGATAAAAGGAAAAGGTTCAAGTAAGTGAGAGCTCGGGATTTATCCCACACCAAAATTTGGTGGGGGACAAATTCCTCGCTAAG
>CAYGVF010000037.1:0-3824 GCA_964353285.1 uncultured Candidatus Saccharibacteria bacterium
GGAAAACAATATCTGGTTTCTCCCAAACGAAGAATAAAAATAGAGAAAGTCGAAGGCAAAGAAGGTGAGGAAATCGAATTCACCGATGTTTTGCTTTTTTCCAGTGATAAGATTATCGAAATCGGCAAGCCGAAAATAAAAAATGCCAAAGCGATTGGCAAAATTTTGAAACAAGGGAAAGGGAAAAAAGTGATTATTTTCAAATACAAGGCCAAAAAGCGCGAAGCAACAAAAAAAGGTCATCGTCAGACCTTTACCGAAGTTCAAATTTCCGAAATCATCGCCGCATAAATTATTTTCTTCCCAGTAGCGCGTTTGCGAGGGTGTCTTCGTCCATATACTCCAATTCGCTGCCAGTGGACAAGCCGCGGCCGAGACGAGTTATCTTCAATTGGGGATAGCTCTTTTTTAATTCTCCGATTTGCCGCGCCGCATACAAAGCGATTGTTTCTCCTTCGGTCGTGGCATCGGTGGCAACAATTATTTCTTTCAATTCTTTGTTTGATTTTTTGATACGCGAAATCAAATCTTTTAATCGTGCCAGTTGTCTGTTTTCGTCCTCGGTCCCGATCACGTAATAAATCCCATTATATCTTTTGGTTTTTTCCAAGCTTTCGATATCCGTATCTTTTTCCACGATACAAATTACGGCTCTGTCGCGGTTCGTGTTTTTACAAATCTCGCAAAGATGGGTAGCGGTTGTTTCCATTGCCCGATTGCAGAATGAACAGTATTTTATTTTCTTCAGAATAAACAGTTTTTTGGCGAATTTTTCGATTTCTTCTTTTGGCTGGTTCAATAAATAAAAAACAAACCGCGCCGCTTGTCTTGGTCCGACCGAAGGCAGTTTGGCAAATTCGTCGATTAAATTTTGTATGGGTCTTGGTAGCATATTCTTGTCCGCCTTGGGCGGATTATTCTTCGCGACGTTTTTCCAAATTCTTAAAACTCACGCAATCCTGGTCAAAATACAACTCAACCTGGCCAATCGGACCGTTTCTGTGTTTGGCAATAATAATGTCGGCAATATTTTTTCTTTCGCTTTGTTTGATGTCTAAATCTTCTCTGTAAATCAACAGAACCACATCCGCGTCCTGTTCCAAAGAACCGGATTCCCTTAAATCAGCCAAGCGGGGGATTCGCGGCGAACGTTGTTCCGCTGCTCTTGATAATTGAGAAATCGCGATTAATGGCGTATCCAGTTCTCGCGCCAGGGCTTTTAAAGAGCGGGAAATTTCCATGATTTGCTGAACTACATTGTCGCGACTGCTCGGGGGCGTGATTAACTGAATATAATCTACGATTATTAAACCCAATTCATGTTCTGCTTGCAGTCGGCGGGCTTTGGTTCTGATTTCCATTACCGTGGAGCTGGGACTGTCATCAATATAAATCGGACTTTCCGAAAGTGCGCCAATGGCTTCCTGAATTTTGGTAAAATCATTAACCTCGCCCTTACTCGAAAGACGACCGGTTCTTAATTTCCACAAATCTATGCCTGCTTGACCACACAATAATCTGTCCACCAATTGAGCAGATGACATTTCTAAACTGAATAATCCCACTGCCTTTTTTTCTTTAACTGCCACATTTCGAGCAATGTCCAAAGCCAAAGTAGTTTTTCCTAAACTTGGCCGAGAAGCCAGAATAATATAATCGGATTTTTGAAGACCGGCGAGAATATTGTCCAAATCAGCAAAGCCAGTTGGCACGCCGCGAAGTGTCCCGCCCTCATGTCTGTGAAGAGCATCTATTCTATTGAAAGCTTCTTCCAGAGCCGGTTTTATGGGAATAAAAAATTGTCTGATCGAGCGCTGGGAAACAGCAAAAATATTTTTTTCTGCTTGGTCTAAAACATTTTCTATTTCTTCAACTTCCTGATAACCCAATTGAGTAATATAGTGAGCTGCCTCGATTAAATCGCGGAGCATTTTCTTTTTTTGGACAATTTTGGCGTATTTAACCACATTGGCGGCAGTCGGAACAAAATTGACCAAAGTTGTTAAATAAGCAGAGCCGCCGACTTTTTCCAACCTGTCTTTTTCCTCCAAGCGATTGGAAACAGTCATTATATCGATTGGTTCGTTCTTTTCGAATAATTCCAGCATTGTCTCGTAAATCATTTTGTGCACATCGCGGTAAAAATCATCTGGTTTCAGAATATCGGCAATTTTGACAACCGCTTTTTTATCCAGCAATAAAGAGCCGAGAACCGATTGCTCGGCTTCAATGCTCTGTGGCGGTAATTTATCGAATTCTTCCTTGGCCATGATTTAAGGATAGCAGATTTTAAAAATCAAAGTCAATTTATAATCAGTGGAGAAATTGTGAAGAGAAATAGTTTGACATAGACTTGTTTTTGTGATAAGGTTTTGATACAAATCCGCACATTTTAAAAGGAGGTATTTAAGAATGGAAACAAAAGAAAGATTGAAAAGACTGTTGGAAATCGACGAACTGATGAAGTACCACTACATCTTAACAGCTTTTGACTTTTATGTATTGCCAGGGATTCGTTCGATACATAAGGGGATTAAGAGATATGCAAAGACTAAGGAATACAAGGAAAGCGGTTATCTGGTAATCAGAAGTAAAAAAGATGGTTTAATTCTCTTTGTAATAATGTTGGGGTGGTTTCCGTCCTGGAAAGCAAAAAAATATCTTTATATTGCTTTTGAAAGAGGAGAACGGTTGTTTCATCACCCAAGCCACGTAAGCAGTTGGCAGAGCCGAGATAAAAAAGACAAAAAACAAGGCGGAGCCATTGTTACCAGAGATTTCATTGTTTCCTTTACAGGCATTTCCGAGCTGTTAGACGAAGCCGTTGCTCTTAGGCTTTCTGTGCTTTGTAAGTGGATTCATCCGGACAAAGCACAAGAGATTGCCGACATCAGCAAAAACCACCTGTACGACTACTTAAAGTGAAACAAAAAAGAGAGGCGATGCAAACCGCCTCTCTTTTTTTATTTCCGCAGATTTTAAATTTTCTTTATTTTTGGTCCCTCATCTCCGCCAGCTGGCGGATCTTCAACCCAATAGCCGAGGGATTTTATTTTGGCGCGGAGCTGGTCTGATTTTGAAAAATCTTTTTCTTTTCTGGCTTTTTTGCGCTCATCAACCAGTTTTTGAATTTCTTTGGGAATCTCGATTTTTTCTTTTTTAAATAAATCTAAGCCAAAAACTTTATCCACCTCGCCCGCAACGCCAGCAAGCTGTCTTGCGTGGCGGGCGGGTTTCTTATCCCTCACTATTTTCCAGATGATACTTAATGCTTTTGGCATATTAAGGTCATCATTGATAGCGTCTCGAAATTCTTTTAAATATTTTATATCGACTTTCTTATTTTTATTTTCGGAAACAATGTTTTTTAACCTCTTATATCCTTCTTGCGCTTTTTTCAAACTTTCCAGAGAAAATTCCAATGGTGAGCGATAATGAGCGGTTAAAAGCAGATAACGGTAGGCGAGCGGAGAGAATCCCTTTTCCTCCAATTCCGAAATCGTATAAAGTCCGCCTTTGCTCTTGGATATTTTTTCTCCCTTAAAAGTCAGGAATTCTCCGTGAAGCCAATAATTGACGAATTTTTTATCTGTAGCTGCTTCGCTTTGGGCGATTTCATTGGTATGGTGGATTTGAATGTGGTCGATTCCGCCGGTATGAATGTCAAAATGCTCACCCGAATATTTCATCGACATTGCCGAACATTCGAGATGCCAGCCGGGAAACCCGATTCCCCAGGGGCTATTCCATTCCTGTTGCCTCAAACCCGGTTTTTCCGAGAATTTCCATAAAGCAAAATCGGTAATATTTTTCTTTTCTCCCAA
>CAYGVF010000038.1:0-18014 GCA_964353285.1 uncultured Candidatus Saccharibacteria bacterium
TGGTAAAACATCTCCATGGCATGGAGAAGTCGGGAGTTCAACTCTCCCTGGGTCCACAAGGGGGAGGAGTGCCAGAGCGGTTGAATGGGCTGGTTTCGAAAACCAGTATCTTGGAAACAGGATCGTGAGTTCGAATCTCACCTCCTCCGATTTTAAAACATGGTCAATCTCTCAACGGAAAATTTAATAATTATTATTTTGCTGGCAGTGTTGATTGCCTGGACTATTGTATTGCAGATTTGGCTGGCCAAAGTGAAAAAGAAATTGAAAATATTTTTAAAAGGCAAGAAAGTTAAGGATTTGGAAGAGGTGATTTCCGAACAATTGAAAAGAATGCGGGGAATCGAAGGGAACGTAAATAAACTTTTTCAGTGGAACGAGAATTTGCAGAAAATTGTCGATATTAGCATTACCAAGGTCGGCGTGGTGCGTTTCAATCCATTTAAAGATACTGGCGGAGATCAAAGTTTTGTCATCGCTTTGCTAGATTTCAAGAATAACGGTTTGGTTTTGTCGTCTTTGCACAGTAGAGAGGGGACGAGAATTTATACCAAGCCGATTGAGAAAGGAATATCGAATTATAATTTATCCAACGAAGAGCAAGAAGCGATAAAGAAAGCGATTAATCCATGATTAAAGAAAAAACAACCGAAAATTTGAAGCCAAGACCACCCGTGGTGGTCGTTTTAGGCCACGTTGACCACGGGAAAACCACTTTATTGGACTCAATCAGAAAAACTAATGTGGTAGCCAAAGAATCGGGTGGAATTACCCAACACATCGGCGCTTATCAGGTAAAATACAACGATAAATTGATTACTTTTATCGACACGCCTGGCCACGAGGCTTTTTCTCAGATGCGTTCGCGGGGCGCCAAGGTTGCCGATATTGCGGTTTTGGTGGTAGCAGCCGAAGAAGGAGTCAAACCACAAACAAAGGAAGTGATTTCTTGCATTCAAAAGGAGAAAATTCCAGTAATTGTAGCCCTGAATAAGATTGACAAACCGCAGGCGAACATCGAAAAAACAACCGGTGAATTGGAAAAAGAAGGACTAATAATCGAAGCAAGAGGCGGAAAAGTACCGGCGGTCAGAGTTTCTGCTTTGCAGGGAACGGGCATAAATGAACTTTTGGAAATGATTCTTTTGATGGCCGAAATGGAAGAATTAAAAGCCGATTTAGACAAACCGGCGAGCGGAGCGGTTGTTGAATCATTTTTGGATAATAAAAGAGGCGCCACTGCCACATTTCTAGTATTGGAGGGAATTTTAAAAATTGGTCAGTATGTTTTTTGTGGAGATACTTACGGTAAAGTCAAGGGTCTGGAAAATTTCAGGGGAGAAAAAATCGAAGAAGCCGGGCCAAGTACGCCAGCCGTGATAATTGGCTTGAACGAAGCGCCGGTAGTCGGAGAGACCTTTGAAGTGACCGATAACGAGGAAACTGCTTCAATCAAATCCTCTTTAGACAAAAAAGAAAAAATACAGCCCGAATTAGAATCAAAGGAAGGCAAAAAAATATTGAATTTAATTCTAAAGGCCGATGTCAGGGGGTCTTTGGAGGCAGTTGAAAACAGTATAATAAAACTTGAATTAGAAGAAGTTTGTTTGAATCTTATAAAATCTAATACTGGCGACATTTCAGAAGCGGACGTAAAACTCGCTTATCCATCCGAAGCAATAATTATTGGTTTTCGGGTCAAAACATCGCCCAGTGTTTTGAATTTGGCCAAAAGAAGCGGAGTAAAAATTAGGGATTATGAAATAATTTACGAATTATTCGAGGGAATCAAAAAAGAAGCAGCTAAATTATTGGAGCCGGAAATAGAGAGAGAAAAATTGGGCAAATTGAAAGTAATCGCCATTTTTAGAAAAGAAAAATCAAGAATGATTATCGGTGGGAAAGTTTTAGAGGGGAAAATAGTCAACAAAGCGTTGCTTGATGTAATAAGGAGTGAAGGAAAAATTATTTCCGGAAGAATTGTTCAGCTTCAACACAATAAAAAAGATATGGCCGAGGTGGAAAAAGGAAGGGAAGCCGGAATCTTATTCGAAGGCGAGCCAATAATCGAAGAAGGAGACATTTTGGAGTGTTATCGAATCGAAAGAAAGAAAAGAGAATTATGAAGAACAGAATTGAGAGGATCAATAAATTAATAAAGGAAAAAATTGCCGATATTTTATTGAAAGAGATATTCGTTAGGGATGTTTTGATTACCGTTCAAAATGTAGATACCACAAAAGATTTAAAGTATACCAAAATCAAGGTGAGTATAATGCCGTTCAAAAAATCCGAGGAGGTTTTAAAAATTTTAAAAAAAAATTTACCCAATTTACAGAAAATTTTGAATTCAGAAATAAGAATAAAATTTGTTCCCAGAATTATTTTCCAAATCGACGAATCAGGGGAGGGCACAGACAGAATTGATAGAATTTTAAGAAAATTGAAAAACTAACGCCGCGGTGGTGGAACCGGTAGACACGCAAGACTTAAAATCTTGTGACTGAATAAGTCGTGAGAGTTCGAGTCTCTCCCGCGGCACCAGGGCGGTTAGTTTATCGGTAAAACGTCTGCTTTATTCACCCCGTTAAATTTATGCGCACTTAGCTCAGTGGCTAGAGCATTCGGTTTACATCCGAAGGGTCGGGGGTTCAAATCCCTCAGTGCGCATACAAATTATTTAACGGGGCAAGCGCAGAAGACGGTAGGTTCGATTCCTACACCGCCCAGCTTTTAAGGTTTTTTTGAAAATATTCTATGGCAGTAAAAAGGAAAAAACAGAAGGGATTTACCCTTGTAGAAATTTTGGTGGCTATTGCCATTATCGGCCTTCTGAACTCTATTGCTTTTGTAACCTTAAATCGAGCCAGAGAAAAAGCCAGAGTAGCTCAAGCTGGTTCTATTTCCCGGATTTTAGCAATGGCTACCGAATTTTATTACGATGATATGGGATTTTACCCACCGGATGTAAACAGGGGATGGGATCCGGGATTCCTGCAGCCCCTTCCCTTTAATCCGGACACGGGTCAGTCCACAATTCCCAGCTGTGGTCATTGCCCTCCGGATTGGGTTAATCTTGTCCAAGCCAACTGGCGCGGTCCTTATCTTAATAGCTGGCCTAAGCTTACTCCATGGAAAGGGAAATATGATTATAATTACTGGGAGGCAGGAGCCATCCGTTATGGTTGCGTTCTTCTTCCCGGAATTTATACGGGAGTGCAGGGAGATTACAGTAATCAGAATACCATTCCCGCTTATGCCGAACAGTTAATGATTAATCAGAGATACGATATCGACGATTGTATCAATGGCGAATCTCAAATGATTCTTGTCAAATTGTAATTTATCCTGCACTTTTTCCGTTTATCTTTGCAATTAATTCTATTTAGATATAAAAAGTGCAGAATTTACAAATTTTTATAGTTATAGTAGAATAAAAATAATTTATGGCCCGATGGCGAAGAGGTAACGCGGCTGTCTGCCTGCCCGCCAGTCGGCCTGAGTCGTTTATGGCCAGGTACCCAATCTCTTAAGGCAATCTGCTTCAAAACCATGATTCATGGGTTCTATTCCCATCCTGGCCTCAAGGCGATGGCAGGCGGGCAAAACAGCTATGCCGGGGTAGCTCAGTGGTAGAGCACAGCACTGAAAATGCTGGTGTCGAGAGTTCGATTCTCTCCCCCGGCACCATGCGGGAGTAGTTCAGTAGTAGAACGTCTCCTTGCCAAGGAGAAGGTCGCGGGTGCAAAGCCCGTCTCCCGCTCCAAATAAAAAATACGGCTTTCTGAAGCCGTATTTTTATTGTGCGCGAGGGGAGACTCGAACTCCCACGGGCTTTCGCCCACACCCCCCTCAAAGGTGCGCGTAAACCAATTCCGCCACTCGCGCTCAATAATATTTTATTCTCTTACCCCTGCTTCATCAATAGAAAATATTTTTTTTGAAGTATTTATTGTTGCTTTTGCGCCAATGGGAATGGTAATTTGCTTTGGAACATGACCAAAATCAACATGAGTGATAATCGGAAAATTATATCCTTGAGTTACTTCTAAAATAAGCTTTTCCAGGGTATTTGTTTTTTTTCTTTTGCTTTTAAATTTCTGGATGTTTTTCAGTCTTCCAATAACCATTCCGTTTATCTTATCGAATGCACCGACCAATTTTAAATGGGCCAAAAAATGTTCGATATCTTCGTAGGTTTCGTCGCAATCTTCCCAAAAGAAAATTGTTCCTCGCCACTTGGGACTGTATTTTGTGCCCCAGAGTGTTCTTAGAACCGATAAATTTCCACCAATTAATCTGCCGTTTGCGTTACCCGACTTCAATACTTTAAATGATTTGATTTCGCCAATCGGCTTGGCTTCAAAAAGCGCTTTTTCAAAATAATCCCTGGTAAATTTTTTCCAGTGAGGAATACCGAATTCTAATGTCGGACCATGAAAACAAATTAGTTTAGTTTGGGCATAGATTGCGTTTAGAAGCACGGAAATATCCGAATAGCCAATAATAATTTTAGGATTTTTTTTAAGAGCAGAATAATCAATTAAAGGCAGAAGTTGATTAGAAGAAAAACCGCCAAGAGAAGTAAATATTGCTTTTATTTGGCGGTCTTTTATCATTGTGTTGAGGTCCTTGATTCTTTCTTCGACTGTTCCGGCTAAGTACCCTCGATATTCCTTAAAAACATGCTTTCCCAAAATTACCTCGAGCTTCATTTTTTCAAGTTCCTTGATTGAGCCCCGGAATTTATTTTTTAAAGTTATGGGCTCAGAAGGAGAGACAACCCCAACTTTGTCACCGGGTTTTAATTTTTGGGCTTTTCTAATAATCATAAATTTACTCTTGTTTTTCGGGTTCTTCTTTGGTTGGTTCGCCCCATTCGACCCCCAATAATTCTTTGGTTTTCATTCTTGCTTTTTTGCCTGTTCTTTCACGCATATAATAGAGTTTGGCGCGTCTAACTTTTGAACGTTTAACCAATTCGATTTTTATAATCGATGGGCAGTGGAGCGGAAAAATTCTTTCCACACCAACGCCTTCAGAAATTTTTCGCACCGTAAAAGTAGCGTCCATTCCTTTGCCGTGTTTTTTCGCAATCACCAGACCTTCGAAAACCTGGGTTCTTTCCGCGCCTCTTTTCGTTTTTTCCGCCAATTTTAAAGAAATACGAACAATATCCCCGGGTCGTATGTCGGGGATATCTTTTTTAATTTGGGTTTGTTTGAATACGTCTAATTTATTTGTCATACTTTTTCCAGTATCTTGGTTAAATCTTCTGGTAATTCCGAGCGTAATTCTTTGATATTACCATCAGGCATTTTAAATTGCAAGTAGCTGGCATGAAGAAATTGACGATTTAATCCTTTTAAAACAGGCTGTCTTTTGAATTTATATTTTTCATCGCCAACAATCGGGTGGCCGATCGAAGCCAAGTGCACCCTGATTTGGTGGGTGCGGCCGGTTTCCGGAGATACTTCCAAAAGCGAATAATTTTCAAATTCTTTAATTACTTCGTATCTGGTAATCGCTTCCCGCCTTTTGCCGATTGGCGCGATGGTTTGACTGCCTCCGCGTTTTCTGGATTTGGAAATCGATTTGGCAATGATTCCTTTTTTGTCTTTTAAAATTCCGTGAACCAAAGCCAGATATTTTTTGTGAATTTCCCGATTTAAAAATTGGCTTTTCAGCTCTTCGTAAGTTTTTTCATTTTTGGCCACAACCATCAATCCCGAAGTATCTTTATCCAGACGATGAACCAATTGCGCATCGGGATATTTGATTTTTAAAAAATCCAGTAATGTGTTTTTTTCGTTTAATACTGGATGGACCAGAATTCCTGCAGGTTTATCGACAACAATCATGTCATTATCTTCGTAAATAATTGGAATATCCATGTGGGCGGTAGAGGACTTGAACCTCTGACCTTCACAATGTCAATGTGACGCTCTAGCCAGCTGAGCTAACCGCCCGAAATTTGTAATAATTTCTATTTGTATTATAATTTAAATTATAATAATTAATCTTAGCAAAAGGTTGCTTTAAAAGCAAGTTTTTCATCTCAATAAGTTGGCTTATGAAAGAATATAATTCTCCCGCTATTGGGAATGAAATTTCTTGCGTTATGCGCGGTATAGACCCGATTCTTTTGAAGGATAATCAAGGATTAAAGCAAAAATTGTTGGATGCTTTAAAGCAGGACGGCTTTCATGTCTTGGACAGAGCGGATTACGAATTCAATCCCAAAGGATACACGCTGGTAGTGTTGTTGGCCGAGTCACATGTTTCGATTCATACTTATCCCGAATACAATTCGCTTTATTTCGGACTTTACAGTTGCAGGGGAGAAAACGACGGAATAAAAACTTATGAAGTTTTTAAGGAGGGTCTAAAACCAGTCTCGGTTGATTTTATTCAGAGACCAATATCAGTAGGCAAGAAATGATTCAATAGAAAAATTTAAAATCCCCCGTCCGCCAGCTGGCGGATGCGGGGGTTTTAAATTTGGGCGCGGATGGACTCGAACCATCGACCCCGGCTTTATAAGAGCCGTGCTCTAACCAACTGAGCTACGCGCCCGGTTTATTTTTTCATCAAATCTTCGAATTCTTTTCTTTCAATGGTTTCTTTTTCGATTAATCTCTTGGCGACTTGGATAAGCTTGGATTTTCTTCGTTTCAAAATTTTGTCAGCGGTTTTTTGTGCATCGCGGATAAATTTTTCCACCTCGACATCGATTTCCCCGGCGACTTTTTCCGAATAATTTCTTCCTTCGGATATTTCTTTGCCGAGGAAAACTAACTCTTCTCTTTCGCCGAAAGTAACCGGACCCATTTTTTCGCTCATTCCATAGCGGGTAACCAAAGCGCGAGCCAATTCCGAGGCCTGTTTTAAATCCGAAGAAGCGCCGGTGGTTAATTCGTTGAAAATCAATTTTTCCGTGCAATAACCGCCCAAAAGCACCGCCAGCTCGTCAAGGAATTCGGAACGACTTCTCAAATGTTTATCTTCGGATGGAATTTTTAAAGTATATCCGGCTGCTTGGCCGCGAGCAACAATGGAGACTTTATGGATTGGGTCGGTATTTTTCAGACTCGCAGCGACCAAGGCGTGGCCGGCCTCGTGATAGGCGGCGATTTCTTTTTCCTTTTTGGATAAAATATGACTTTTTCTTTCCGGTCCGAGCATCACTTTTTCAATCGAATTCAATAAGTCCATTTGAACTATGGTTTTCTGATTTTTTCTCGCTGCCAGAATCGCTCCTTCGTTTACCAGATTCGCCAAGTCAGCTCCGGAGAATCCGGGAGTTCTTTCGGCTAATTCCCTTAAATTAACACCGGGAGCCAATTTTTTGTTTTGGGCATGAATTTTAAGAATTGCTTCACGGTCATCAATATCGGGCATATCCAGGACCACACGTCTGTCAAATCTTCCCGGCCTCAATAGAGCGGGGTCCAAGATATCGGGTCGGTTTGTAGCTGCTATGACGATTAAATTAGTAGTCACATCAAAACCGTCCATTTCCACCAGGATTTGATTCAGGGTTTGTTCCCGTTCATCGTGCCCGCCGCCCAGACCCGCACCGCGATGTCTGCCCACGGCATCGATTTCGTCGATAAAAACAATTGCCGGAGCACTTTTCTTTGCCAAATCGAATAAATCACGCACTCTGGCTGCGCCAACTCCGACAAACATTTCCACGAATTCCGAGCCAGAAATGTGGAAAAACGGAACATTGGCTTCGCCAGCCACTGCCCGCGCCAATAAAGTTTTACCCGTTCCCGGTGGTCCCATCAGCAATACTCCCCGGGGAATGCGCGCGCCGATATCGATAAATTTTTTGGGGAATTTGAGAAAATCGACAATTTCCTTGAGTTCCTCTTTGGCTTCTTTGACTCCAGCCACATCTTTGAAGGTAATTTTTTGTTTTTTATCCGGTTCATTGATTCTGGCCCTTGATTTTCCGAAAGACAGAGCCTGGGTTTGACCTTTTTGGGCTTGCCTGAACATAAACCACAAAAACACAGCTACAAAAATAAAAGGAATAATAAACGGCAAGAGATTAACCAGCCAAAAACTCAGTCCTGATTCGCTTTTTACTTCTAGTTTGACTTGTTTTAATTTTTCGATATCCACCCCTAAATTTTTAATCGATTCGGTTAATCCGAGCTCGCCTTCTTTCCGGCTGGCTTTAGTTGTTCCATCTTTGAGCTCTATCTCTAAATTGTTTTCTTTAATGACAAGTCTTTTAACCTCACCTTTATTGATATAGGAAACTACTTCATCTAAAGAGATTTCCTCTTTTTGTTTGAGAGGGCTGGTATAAATAGTAAAAAGAGCCGATAAAACCAATAGGCTAAAAAGGACAACGAATAAATTTTTGAAAATGCTTTTCATAAGATTTAATATAACATATTTGAAATAATATTCAAATAAAAAGAAAAGACCCGGCTCACATCTTTGTGAGTCGGGTCATGAGGGCTAGGCTATTGCCGAGAGATCAATTCGCTGAATCAGGGGAGGGGTTTTCCCCTCTTTCTCCCAGACTTCCTTTTGAGCCTTTGTCAGTTTGTCTTTTTTGGTTACGGGGATTTCATGGCCGCTGGTTTCCTTGGCGGGATTATTCTCCTTTTCGTTCTTTAGATGCACAGCTTTTCTGAGCTGAGGATCTGGATCGGCAAAGGTTTTGCTTTTGCCGTTTCCGTTCCGGGGCATTGGCTTGACGATTTCTGGCTCAATGGTGAATACGGGTTCCGAATTGAGGTCTCTTACTTCTCTTTCTACTTGGAGAGAGAATTTTCCACCCCGTTTTTCGTAAAAGATATCGATAGCGAACAATTCGTTCGTCTCTTCGTCTTCTACTAAAACGGTCAATGGGTACTGACTGGAAAACTTCCAGCAGTCGACCTCTTTCTGGAAAGGATAGAGCACTTTGTCGTGCTTATCCTTTACTTCAAACCACTGTTTTGCTCCAGTGGTTCTTTGGATGACCACCTTGTTCAAGAGTTCGAAATCGACCCCCTGTTTCGGCTCCCACCAATTTACATCCTTGAAGAAGAACTCGGGATCGAATTCATCCCGCCGATGTTTGTTTTTCAGCCTTACCGTGAGGGAAGCCAAGATTTCGAAAGCCCTCAACTTCGTCCGAAAATTTTTGAAACTCATCGAAGACTCCTTAAATGGAATGTGCTACCCTTTTTAGGGTACTGATATAATTATACACCTAAAACAAAAATCTGTCAATACCAACATCAAATTTTGCGAGGCAACTTAAAAGCGAGGCCGCTGAGCGGCCTCGCGATGATTATACACGGCAAAATTGGTATGGGGCAGGATCTTATTTATTTTCGGCTTCGGGTTCTCCTAAAATCGGCTTCAGGGCCATGCGGTATTCCGACGGTTTAATGGAAATAATTTTAAAATCATATAATTTGTCCAATTCCAAGGTTTCTTTCATTTTCTTTTCGGTTCCAAATTCGGAAATATGGGTTAGACCCTGGATATGGTCGTCTAATTTTATAAAAGCGCCAAACGGGTTAAATTTAGTAACCGTTCCCTTAACGATTTGACCGGTTTTATAATTATCTCTTACCATTTCCCAGGGATTTTCTTTTAGCGCCTTGGTCGAAAGAGAAACTTTATCACCTTCTATTTCTACTATTTTTGCTTTGACTTTATCTCCGACTTTAAAAAACTCAATTGGGTTGTCAATAATTTGCCAGTCGATTTCCGAAATATGAATCAGGCCCTCTAATTCGTCAAATTTTACAAAAGCGCCGAAATCAACCACTCCGGTGATAGTTCCTTCAATAATATCCCCGATAGCATATTTTTCCAGGGCTTTCTTTAGTTTCTTTTCCTCGGCCGATTTTTCAGAGACAATCAATTTTTTTTCTCGCGGATCAAGGTCTATAATTTTTAATTTTAATGTTTGGCCGATCAATTTATTTAACTCGAGAAGGATTTTTTGCTTATTTGCTCCTTCTACTCTTGGATAATGAACAGAGGAAAGTTGGGACACGGGCATGAACGCTTCTGTGCCGTCAATGTCAATCATCAAGCCGCCTTTATTGGCTTTGACAACCTTGGCCTCAATAATTTCTCCGTTATCCAATTTTTCTTTAATTGTTTGCCATTTTTTCTCCTCGCCGGCTTTAAGCAGTGAAACCTCTACATAGCCATCCTCGTTCTCTAAATCAATAATTTTTACCGTTAGACCATCATTGATTTTTATATTTTTAAATTGCCGAGGGCTTTTTTTCATTTCGTTGCCCAAAATTACCCCGGTTTTAAAGTTTTTTAAATCGACAAAAATAATCGGTGGTTTTATCGTTAAGACATTTGCTTCGATTATATCTCCGACTTTGGGAATAAGTAAATTACCCTTCGAAATAAGGTCTGCCATTAGTCCGCTTTTTTTGTCATTGATTTGTTTTGTAGGCATAGTATTTTCAAGTATACAAGACATTAAAATTTTTGGCAAGAGAATTTGTGATTGTTTTCAGAATTTTTCTGTGATAAGATAGAAGCATATGAAGATTGCTTGGTACGGCCAGAGCTGTTTTAAGCTCTTAGTCAAAACAAACAATGGTGATAAAATTACCGTTATTATTGACCCGTTTTCAAAAGATATCGGTTTAACACCACCCAGGGGGAATGCCGATATTGTTATTGTTTCTCATGACCATTACGATCATAATAATGTTAAATCAATAAGCGGTGAGCCGTTTATTATCGATAGTCCGGGAGAATACGATGTTAAAAAAATCTTTATTCGGGGGATTTATTCTCATCACGACGCCTTTAAAGGGGAAAAACAGGGAATGAATACTATATCGGTTATTGAGGCAGAGGATTTAAAGGTTTGCCATTTGGGAGACTTGGGGCAAGTAGAGTTAGCCGATAGCCAGTTGGAAAAAATCGGAGACATTGATATTTTAATGATTCCGGTTGGCGGAGAGTATACAATAAACGGCAGCGAGGCAGTAAAGATTATAAATCAGATTGAACCGAGTTTGGTTATTCCTATGCATTACAAGGTTCAGGGTTTAAATATTAAACTGAATCCGGTGGAGAAATTCTTAGAAGAAGTCGGAGTCGATAAACAGGTAGTGGAAGAATTAAATGTGCAAAAAAAAGATTTAATCGAAGAAGAAATGAAGGTGGTAGTGATGAAGCCGTTGGGTTAGAAATATGAATTTAAGAAAACTTATAAAAAAAATTCAGGAAAAATCAAGGGCAACGCGAATGTTATTTGTTTGTATGGCTACAACCATAGTAATGATTTTGATTATAATTATTTGGTTGACCTCTTTTTCCCGCAACGTCAAAAAACCCGCAAAAGAAGAATTTCCGATCCCTTCTTTGTTTGAGAGCATAAAAATAGATTTTTCTGCCCTAAAACAGCAACTTGATGCGAGTATGGAGACTATGAACCAGCAAATAAACGAAAGCGAATTAAAAGAACTAGAAAAACAAATTAATGAAGGCGAGCAATAAAGATAATAACAAAAAATCCGAAAAAAACCCCTCCGGAGATAATTCTGCAACAGAAAAATTAGCGAGAATTCAGTTGAGAGAAATTAGTCAGGAAATGGAGGAATCGTATATTGAATATGCCATGAGCGTGATTATTTCTCGGGCCATTCCCGATGCTCGGGACGGTTTAAAGCCGGTTCACCGCCGAATTTTGTATGCTATGCACGAAATGGGTTTAACTTCTGGCGCCAAATACAGAAAATCAGCCAATGTTACGGGTATTACCATGGCCTATTATCATCCTCACGGCGACCAAGCAATTTATGATGCCTTGGCGAGAATGGCTCAGGATTTTTCCCTCAGGTATCCCTTGGTTGACGGCCAGGGAAACTGGGGAAGTGTTGATGGCGATGCTCCGGCTGCCCAGCGTTATACCGAGTGCCGGTTATCAAAAATTGGCGAAGAAATTTTAAAGGATATTGAAAAGGAAACCGTTGATTGGACCGATAATTATGACGGAACGAGGAAAGAGCCAACTGTTTTGCCGTCACCCATACCTGATCTACTTTTAAATGGAACCTTGGGAATAGCCGTTGGCATGGCTACCAGTATTCCTCCCCACAATCTAAATGAACTAATTGATGCAACCTGTTATTTGATTGATCAGCCAAAGGCAACGGTTGAAGATTTATTTAAATTCATTAAAGGACCCGATTTTCCGACTGGCGGAGAGATTTATAACAGAAAAGAAATTATGCAGGCCTATGTTTTTGGTCGGGGTCCGATTTTGACTCGAGCAAAAGCAGAAATCATTGAGGACAAGGGTAAATTTAAGATAATTGTAACCGAATTAACCTATCAGACGAACAAATCGGTTTTACTGGAAAAGATAGCCGAGCTGGTAAAAGACAAAAAAGTCGACGGAATAAAAGATATCCGAGACGAATCCGACAAGGAGGGCATAAGAATAGTGGTTGAGTTGAAAAGCGACGCTTTTCCACAGAAAGTTTTAAACAAACTTTACAAATATACCGAACTTCAGAAATCTTTTCATTTAAATTGTATTGCCCTGACTGAAGGAATTCAGCCCCAAACGTTATCCTTAAAACAATTACTTGGTCAGTTTGTTGATCATCGCGAAAAGGTAATTACCCGTCGTTTTAAATACGACTTAGCCAGAAACAAAGAAAGAGTTCATATTTTAGAGGGTTTGGCCAAGGCCCTAAAGAATATTGACAAAGTTATCAGTTTGATTAAGAAATCCAAAGACAAGGAAACAGCCAAGCTTAGCTTGATGAAGACATTTAAATTAACCGAAATTCAGGCCAACGCAATTTTGGAAATGAAATTGCAAACCTTAGCCGCTTTGGAACGTCAAAAAATCCTTGATGAATTAAAAGAAAAACTGGCCCTAATCGAACAAATTGAAAATATTTTATCCAGTCCCAAAAAAATATTCAAGGTTATCAAAGACGAGTTAATGGAGCTTAAAAATAAATACGGCGACGAAAGAAGAACAAAAGTTTTTACGGCCAACGTCGGCGAATTTGCCGAAGAAGATTTGATCCCTGAAGAAAAAACGATTATCACCGTCACCAATACCGGCTACATCAAAAGGGTTAATCCCAAATCATATCGCGCCCAGAGAAGGGGCGGCAAAGGAATGATTGGCATTAAAACCAAAGAGGAAGATTTTGTGGAGCATTTCTTTGTTGCCTCTACTCACGATGATTTACTTTTTTTCAGTAATAAAGGCAAGGTTTACCAGACCAAAGCTTACGAAATTCCCGAAGCAACCCGCGCCTCAAGAGGCAGGGCGATAGTGAACATTTTGGGTTTGTCTTCGGAAGAAAAAATAAGCGCGGTTGTACCGTTGAGAAAACAGAAGCAAACCGAGTCTTATCAAAGTTTTTTGGTAATGGCTACTAAAAATGGTATAATTAAAAAGACGGCTATAGAAAAATTCGCCAACATCAGAAAAGGAGGTATTGTTGCCATTGAATTGGAGAAAGACGACAGTTTGAAATGGGTGAAAGTAACCAATGGTCAGGATGAAATAATGTTGACCACAAAGCTTGGCCAGTCAATCAGGTTTTCCGAAAAAGACTTGAGGCCAATGGGTAGAAGCGCCAGAGGAGTAAAAGGAATAAAATTAAGGACATTTAGCAAGACAAAGGATAAAGAAGAATTTACTGACGCAGTAGTAGGAATGGAGGTAATTAATTCAGAGCTTAAAAATACAAATCCCGAGGTTTTAATTATCAGCAGTAACGGCTATGGCAAGAGAACGCCATTGAATCAATTCAAGGTTCAACATCGCGGCGGAGTGGGGGTAAAGGCAGCCAAGGTAACCGAAAAAACAGGAGCATTGGTGGCGATAAGAATGATTACCGCCGATAAGGAAGATTTAATAGTCACATCACAAAAAGGAAATGTGATCAGAACTCCGATAAAGAGTGTTTGTAAGGTAGGAAGAGTAACTCAAGGGGTAAGAATAATGCGTCTGGAATCAGGGGATAAAGTAGTTTCAATAGCTTGTGTATAAAATATGGTTGGTACTGGTGGGTTTCTTCAGCCAGAAGAAATCATTAAACAACTGAATATTAAAAAAGGAATGCAGGTTGCAGATTTTGGTTGCGGTGCGGGATATTTCGCTCTACCCTTAGCTAAAGCAGTGGGCGAAGGTCTTGTTTACGCTTTCGATGTTTTAGAACAAGCCCTTGAGTCGGTCCGAAGCCGGGCAAAACTCCAAGGGCTTTTTAATATCGAGACCAGACGTTGTAATTTAGAAATAAAAGGAGGCAGCGGTTTATCGGATAATTCCTTGGATTTTGTTTTGTTGGCCAATGTTTTATTTCAGTCCCCCCAAAAAATTGATATAATCAAAGAAGCAAAAAGAGTTTTAAAAAAAGGAGGAGAAATGGTGATAATTGATTGGCAGGCGGGTCAGCCAATGGGCCCGCCCAAAGACTTGGTTGTTTCCGTGGATTTGATTAAAAAAATGGCACAGGCAGAGGATTTGGAATTCGAAAAAGAGATTCCGGTTGACAAATATCATTGGGGAATTGTATTTCGAAAATAAATTATGATTAGAAGACAACTTTTATTTATAGCGGGAGGAATTGCACTAATTCTGGTTTTTGTATTTTTTCTTTGTCCAATTTTTTTCCCCACACTTTGCAAGAGAAAAGAGAGATGTAAAACGCAGGTTTCCTTGGAGGTCTGGGGAGTTTATGACGATTCTTCGATTTTCGGAGATTTGGTGAAGAAATACGAGAAACTGAACAAATGCGCGACAATCAGATACGAAAAGAAAAACTTTGATGACTACGAAGAGCAACTAATCAATGCTTTCGCCTCTGACAAAGCGCCCGATATTTTTATGATTCATAACACCTGGTTGCCGAAACACAAGGACAAACTGAAAGAGCTTTTACCTGCGGAACTTTTGCCTTTTCCCGATTTTAGAGCTGCTTTTGTGGATGTAATCGAGCAAGACCTGACCGAAGAAAATAAAATTTATGCTTTACCTTTATACGTTGATACTCTTGCTTTGTATTATAATAAGGAATATTTTAATACGGCCGGCATTTCTTATCCGCCGACAACTTGGGATGAATTAATCGAGGTTTCCGAAAAATTGACCAAAAGAAACAAATCCGGACAAATAGAGAGAGCGGGCATAGCCCTGGGAACGGCGGAGAACATCAATCGCTCAACCGATATTTTGGCATTATTGATGTTGCAAAACGGGACAGTAATGGTTTCTCCTACCAAAGACACGGTTACTTTCTCCAGGAGCGTAGCGGGCGAAACCGGTCTTTATTATCCGGGTCGGGATGCTTTGCGTTTTTATACTGATTTTGCCAACCCATCGAAAACGACATATACCTGGAACAAACAAATGCCTTATTCGATCGACGCCTTTATCGAGGGTAAGACAGCAATGATGATTAATTATTCTCACCAGATTGATATCATAAAATTAAAAGCCCCTTACTTGAATTTCGCGGTTGGCCCAATGCCTCAATTAACGGAAAGGGATTTTGATATAAATTACGCTAATTATTGGGCTTTTGCGGCCTCCAAGCGGGTAAAGTCGCCCGAAGAGGCTTGGAAATTTATTGTTTATTTGACCAATAAGGAGAATTCCCAAAAATACTTGGAACGAACCAAAAAACCGACTGCGCGTCGGGATTTGGTTGAATGGCAGCAAAAAGATTTAGAGTTCTGGATTTTTGCCAAACAATCTCTGACCGCCAAGGCCTGGTATCAGATAGACAATAGCAGGGTTGAGAAGATTTTCGCTGATGCCATAAATTCGGTTATTTTGGGAAGCGCCAGCGTTGCCAAAGCGCTGGAAACCGCGGCCAGCCAGATTAATTTATTGATGAAAAAGTAAGATGTGGAAAAAACTATTGCCTTTTGTAATATTGTGTAGTATAATCCTAGTAATAGGACCGTTATTGGTTAAAGCCCAAGGATTGCCGAATCCTCTGCATTGTGGCGGACAGCCGGTAGAAACAATAAACGATTTGGTGGGCTGTATTACCGAGGCATTGAAATTGTTGGTTATTCCCATTGCCACAATTATGATTATTTGGGGCGGAATTCAGTATCTTACGTCAATGGGCAACGAAGAGAGAACCAGAAAAGCAAAAAATACTCTTCTTTACGCAGTGATTGGCATAGTCGTGGTTTTGACAATAGATTTCATAATCGATTTAATCAAGGAGATTTTAAACCAAATCCAGTAGTAATTAAATTTTCAATAAATTATGAAACATCTTTACATTGTTCTCTGTATAGCGATTTTCCTGGGTTTTCCTTTGATTACCTATGCCCAAGAGTGTTATACAGATACAGAAAATCCTTGTTATGATTTATGGGATTATGGCAATGAAACAAATATTGATTTTACCAATTCGCTTACTCTTTGTTGTTTCTTGGGAAGCGTAGCGAAGATTCTTATAGCAGTTGCAGCTGGTCTGGCGATCCTTATAGTAATTGTGGGAGGAATCATGTATATGACTGCCGGTGCTGACGAAGGCAGGGTAACCAATGCCAAAAAGACCATAATCTATGGATTAATCGGTGCGGCAATCGTGTTTCTTGCTTCTTTTTTGATTCAATTACTGAAAGAAATTGTAGTAGATAGATTAACCGGTTAACAGTTTTAATAAAGGTCAAAATTATGAAATATTTAATTTATATTTTTTTACTGATCTGCGCTTTAAGCTTTCCGATGATTGTCAATGCTCAGGCGGTTAATAGATTATATACCTTTTTGGATTCGATTGCCTGGATACTTCGCGCTGTGGGTTCGGCCCTGGCAATTATCGTAATAATTGTTGGAGGGATTATGTATATGACTGCTGGTGCTGACGAGAACAGGGTAACCAATGCCAAAAAGACCATAACCTACGGGTTAATCGGACTGGTAATTGTGCTTGCGGCTACTTTTATAATCGACTTACTTGACGAAGTTGTTTTGGATCAGCTTAATCCGCCGGCGGAATAGATATAATAATATTGTTTTGAATTAAAAATCTTAAAGGTCGAGAGATAATTATTAATAATTATTAAAACGACTATGAAAAAATATTTAGTTATCGGATTGTTTGCGTTGTCATTGCCTTTGTTCGTCTTTGCTCAAGACGAAGTAGATCCAGTAGACACGATTTGTACGATTTTGGAGTATGTTCAGAACATCCTTTTAGCTGTAGGTCTTGGTATCGCTGTTATCATCTTGATTATCGGTGGAGTTAAGTATATGACTTCAAGTGGCGATGCTGAAAAGGCAGGAAGTGCCAAGGGTATGATTATAAACGCCATAATCGGTATCATTATAGTTTTGGCAGCGGCCTTTATTTTAGCTTTAGTTCAAGGATTGCTTACGAACAGCGGAATCACTTTTCTTCAGAACCCATGTATCGCTCCTGTTGTAACGCCGTAAAATCAGTTTAGATTCAGAAATTGATTATAATCTTATATAGCCTTAAAAGCTGGTAATACTTTTATTGCCAGCTTTTAATTTTCCCCCACCTTTAATTATAAAGATGGGGGGTTGATTTTTGAGTGATTTTAAGCTAAGATAAGGATGGTTTTGCCGAGGTGGCGGAATTTGGCAGACGCGCTGGGTTTAGGACCCAGTGGCCGCAAGGCCTTGCAGGTTCAACTCCTGTCCTCGGCACAAATTAAAAAAAATGACCTCTCGGTCATTTTTTTATTCCAATGGATTTTCCGCCCGAGGCGGACCAGTCTTGGGCTGGCTATTCTAATGGGTTGCGTTCTACTGGATACAAATTGGGTGATTTGTAAGTCGAATTGAAAGTTTTATCAATAATCAGATTATTGTTTTTATCGTAGACTTTTTGGGTTAATTTCGCTTTCATCGAGCCGTCCTCCTTGACATCGTAGAGATATGGTCCGTCAACCACAACCTTTCTTCCGTCATTTGTTCCGTAAAGCTCAAAACTTATATCGTAGCCGCTAATTTTTGTCTGAACCAGCACGTGACCGGAAGTATTGTTCTTGAA
>CAYGVF010000039.1:0-5331 GCA_964353285.1 uncultured Candidatus Saccharibacteria bacterium
TAACATGCTTGCGGTACCAGAGTCAGAATATAATTTTTAGCCCTAAACGAGACACAAGAAAATAGCCCCAAATAGTGTCTCATTTGTCTCGTTTTGTGTTAAAATACAATATAAGACCCCGACCGAGACGGGTCGAGGGAATCCTCGGAAAAGTCCCGAATTTACCTTCAAAACAGGGGTCCCAGACCGAGGTAGTCAGTACGAAAAAGCCCAAGTTTGGGCTTTTTTCTTTTTATTTGTGTTATAATTACGATATGAGCAAAAAGAGGTTGCGACTTGCGCAAATCGCTTCGTTATGGATTCACGTGCCGCCAAGAACTTACGGCGGCATTAATTAATTTTATGGGTAATAAAAATGAACAAAATCGGGTAGCGATGTTCAGTATTCACGCCGACCCATTGGCAGCTATCGGGAGCCGCGAAAGCGGCGGTCAGAATGTTTATATTCGTAATCTTGTGGTTAATTTGGATAAGCAAGGCTGGAGAGTCGACGTTTTTACGCGCCTCGACGAACCTAAAAAGAAAACAATTGCCAAGATAGGTAAGAATTCGCGGGTAATACGGTTAAAAGACGGAAAACCGGCCTATGTTCCAAAAGGCCAATTACATTCCCATTTTCCGGAAATTTATAAAAACTTTTTAAAATTTATTGATTTCCAGAATCCCTATAAAATATTTCACGGCCATCATTATGACGGTGGCTGGATAGCGCTTCAGGCCCATAAGGAATTCAGTAAGCCGTTAATTGTTAATTTTCATTCTTTGGGGCGGGTGCGGTTTCAAACCCAACGCTTATATGCCGTGGACAGCAACGAACAGAAGATTTTCGAAGAACGTTTTGCGATGGAGCAAAAAATCATTAAAGAGGCTTCTTTGATTATCTCTCTTGCCAGTACAGAAAAGAGGGATTTGAATCTTCTTTATGGCGCGTCCCCGGAGAAAGTCGCGGTTCTCCCGGGCGGAGTTAGTATAAGGGAATTTATGCCGCTGTCCAAGAATAAAGCCCGTGAAACTCTGCGTTTATCAAAAGAAGATTTTATTTTATTGTTTGTTGGGCGCTTGGAATGGCGGAAAGGAGTCGGGACCCTTATCAGTGCTGTCAGGATGCTTAAGGAAAATATCCCAAACGTTAAAGCTTTAATTGTTGGAGGAAGAATTTTTGGATTGAGAAAAAACAAGGATGATTGGAACGAGTATCAAAGACTTTTAAACAAGGCCGAAGAAGATAGCGTGGGCGACAGAGTACATTTTGTCGGTCGCGTTGACCAGGGTCGCTTACCGCTTTTTTATTCGGCTGCCGATATTTTGGTTATCCCTTCTTATTACGAGCCCTTCGGACTCGTTGCATTGGAGGGAATGGCTTCCCAAATACCGATCATAGCCTCTCGTAAGGGGGGGTTAAGATTTACGATTAAAGATGGTAAAAGCGGTCTTTTGTTTGAGCCGCGAAACTCTTTTGACCTGAAAGAAAAAGTTTTACAAATTTACCGCTCTCAAGAACTGGCGGCCTTTTTGGTAAAAAATGCCTACCAAGATGTTTTGGAAAATTATTCTTGGAAATATATCGCCGAAAAAATAAACGATATTTATAAATCTTTTATTTAATCTGATTATGAAAATCGCGCTACTTTCACCAATTGAAGAATCAGTACCGCCGGAAAAATACGGTGGCACGGAGCTTGTTGTTTATAATCTCGCCGAGACGCTTATCGATTACGGCCACAAAGTATATTTGCTGGCATCCGGTGATTCCAAGACAAGGGCTCAGCTCGTTCCCATATTTCCTCGCGCAATCCGTAAGGAATCGATAGCAGCGGATATGAATGTTCGAAATTCGTTAAAATATATCGGCATCGGTCGGGTAGTGGATGAATTAACGAAGATTAAACCAGATATCATTCACAATCATATCGGCTGGCGTTTTATTCCCTTTGTTCATCATCTTCAGGTACCAACGTTGACCACTTTGCACGGACCATTGGATGTGCCTTATCAGCAATTTGTATACGGTTCGTTCCCGGATGCATCCTATGTTTCAATCAGCAATGCCCAGCGAGAGCCTTTTCCGAAATTAAATTATGTTGCCACTGTTTATAATGGCATCGATTTAAAGGCATTTAATTTTGTTGATAGGTCCGGCGAGTATTTGGCATTTCTGGGAAGAATTTCACCCGAAAAAGGTCCAAAAATAGCCATCGAAGTTGCCAAAAAAGTTGGTATGAAGCTGAAGATAGCAGCTAAGGTCGATGCAGTCGATGTGGAATATTTTAAAAAGGAAATCGAACCGTTGATTGATGGTAAGCAAATTGAATTTATCGGTGAAATAGGCCCGGATATTAAAAGTGATTTTTTGGGAAATGCTTTTGCTTTATTGGCTCCTATTCAATGGCGTGAACCCTTCGGATTATTCATTATTGAATCAATGGCTTGTGGTACGCCGGTAATTATCACAAATATGGGTTCGGCGCAGGAGTTGGTGACTGATGGCGAGACAGGATTTGTGGTGCCGAATAAAATCAATAGTTTTGTCAGGGCAGTAAAAAAGATTCAGCGAATCGACAGAAAAAAATGTTACAATAGGGTTAGAGATTATTTTACCAAAGAGAAAATGACCGAAAACTATCTTCGCGTTTATGAAAAACTTATCAAAAAATAACAAAAAGTTAAGCATAGCCCAAATAGCGCCGCTTTGGGTTACTGTTCCTCCTTTAAAATATGGCGGCATTGAAAGAATTGTTGCTATGCTTTGCGATGGCTTGGCGGAAAGGGGTCATAAGGTAACGCTTTTTGCCGCGCCGGGCTCGAAAACAAAGGCAAAATTAATTACGGTTTTTGACAAACCATTATTGGATGCCAAAATCTCTTGGTCCAATCCGATTTGGAATTTAAAAAACTTATCTAAAGCGTTCGAAATAGCTAATCAGGGAGAGTTTGATATTATTCATTCCCACCTTGATTTATGGGCATTGTTTTTTCAGGGATTGACCAAAATACCCGTAATTCACACCATGCACAACCCGCTTTACCTAGCCAACGCTGACGCAGACAAAGATGATCGTTTGCGTCTTTTCAAAGAAGAAGCTTACAGGACGAACATGGTTTTGATTAGTCAATCAGCCAAAAATCAGGCAATGGTCAAACTGCCAAGGGCCAAGGTTATTTATAATGGCATTGATTTAAGTCATTTTAAATTTAGTCCTGTTGGCGGCGACCATTTTGTTTGGATAGCCAGGATGAACAAACATAAAGGCGTGGAAAATGCAATTGCCGCTGCCGAAAAAATGGGGGTAAAACTGCTTTTAGCCGGCCGCATTGACCCGACTCAGAGGAAATATTTTAGAAAGGTTATCAAGCCGCATCTTAACAAAAGAATTAAATATGTCGGCGAACTGACGGAAAATCAATTATCCGATTTTTACGGTTCGGCTAAGGCCTTGCTTTATCCGATTGAATGGGAAGAACCGTTCGGGTTGGTGGTCGCGGAATCAATGGCTTGCGGCACGCCAGTGATTGCTTATCGCCGAGGTTCGATGTCGGAACTGATAGAAAATGGCAAAACCGGTTTTGTTGTCGATAGCAATTTGAATAAGCTGGTGGGAGCAATGAAGAAAGTTAAACAGATTGACAGAACACTGGTCAGAAAACGAGTTGAGCAGAGATTCAGCAAGGAAAAGATGGTCGATAATTATGAGAAACTTTATTACAAATTATGTCTAAAAAAATGAAAAAACTCCGCATTGCCACAATGGTCACCGGTCATTTCACTACGCCTCCAGCCAAGGGCATTATTTATGCGCCGATGGATATTGCCGTATGGGTTAGCGAGGGATTGGTTAAAAGGGGCCATAAAGTCGATTTTTACGCACCCGTAGGCTCAAAAATTAAAGTTACTAAAGTTGTCAGTGATGGATTGCAAGCACTCAAGAAAAATGGCGAAGAGACCGTTCTTAAAAATCTTCGCGCTGGTGGTGCCGAGATAAGCAAAGTTTTTAATCTCTGGGACCAGTATTTAATCGCCCAGATGTTCAAGGAGGCGGAAAAGGGTAATTACGATATTTTACATATTCATCCGGCTGACCGGGCTCTGCCTTTAGCCTTGTCTCATTCCAAGATTCCCGCGGTTTATACGCTTCATGACCCGATTTATCCCTGGCGCGCCGAGATTTTTAAAATGTTTTCTTCTCCCAACCAGTATTATGTTTCCATCAGCGATGCGCAGCGGAAACCTGCTCCGAAATTGAATTATCTGGCAACCATTTATAACGGAATCGATATTGATGCTTTCCCTTTTTCCCGAAACAGCGGCGATTATCTTTTGTTTGTAGGCAGGTTGCATCCGGAAAAGGGCGTTGCCGAAGCAGTGCAAGCGGCGCAACAAAGCAACGAGAAGCTTTTGATTATCGGGCCACCCGTGACAGGTGATTATTGGGAAAAGCAAATTGCCCCTTATTTGAATGAAAAAATCAAATATCTCGGATATGTCCCCTATAATAAACTTTTCCAGTATTATCAAAAAGCTAAAGCCATTCTGGTCCCTATTCAATGGGAAGAGCCATTCGGTTTGGTGATGATCGAAGCAATGGCTTGCGGCACGCCAGTAATCGCGTTTCGTCGCGGCTCTGTTCCGGAAGTGGTTGTCAATAACAAGACGGGTTTTATCGTCGATACAATTGATGAAATGGCTGCTGCTGTCAAAAAAATCGATAAAATTAACCGAGCCGATTGCCGAAAACACGTCGAGAAGAATTTTACCATTGAGCATATGGTCGACCGTTACGAGGAAGAATTTCTCAAACTCGTTTCATCCCAATAACTGATTCCATGATTTTCAACCCCTTGCTTTTTGCAGGGGTTTTTGGTAGAGTGGGGGTAGTATCATTCCAACGTAAAAAGGAGGAAAAATTGAAAATATTAAAAAATGCAGGAAGTTTCGTTATTTTAACGCCAACCCCAGAATTGAAAGCCCAGCTTTTAAGAATAGAAAAGGCGGGCAGAACATGTTATCAATCGGAAAAAGGAGAGATTATCGAGCAAACAGCCAAGAAATTTATAAAAATGCTGTTAAAACGTGGTCATGAAACCGTAATTGAACACAGCAATATGACTGTTCAATTCAATGACCTTTCTCGGGGATTTACCCACGAACAAGTCAGGCATCGTCTCACCGCCATATCCCAGGAATCGACCCGCTATGTTGATTATGCCAAAGAAGGAGAGGGTCCGGATTTGGAAAAATTCCAATTAAAGTGCATTGTTCCCCCTCATCGCGATGAGAATAAGAGAGTACTACTTGAAGACGGCAGAATAATGTCAATGGCAGAAATGTTTGCT
>CAYGVF010000040.1:0-3972 GCA_964353285.1 uncultured Candidatus Saccharibacteria bacterium
AAACAATAATCCCCAGATTATAAAATTTATAATTAAAACGAGAAGTAGGGGGATTAATAATTTGTAAAGTATATTAATAAGCATATTTAATAAAAATTTATTAATTATTAAAATTTATTGTGTCTTTAGTTCCTCTGCCTCATCGCAGAGGATTTTGAATTGTTCGTCTTTGTCGCTTATGCGGCCGGAAATAATCACAATTTTTCCTTCCTGCCAGATAATCGGATTTCTTTCCAGGGTTCCGGCAAAAACCAAGGCCTCGATTTTTCCGGTCAAATCTTCCAAGCCCACAAAAAGCATCGGCTTTCCGGATTTGGTGATGAATTTGGTGATTTTGGTGATTACCCCGGCAATTTTCAGTTTCTTGTTAATTTTGCTTTTATCTATATCCTTTATCGAAACGACTTCTTTTTTAAAAAGATGTTTATGGGAACTTAGGGGATGGTCGGAAATATACATTCCCAGAAGTTCTTTTTCCCATTGAATTTCCTCGCTTTCCAGTTTTCTGCCATTATGATTGTTGGAAAATAAAAAGTGATTATTTGCTGTTTCTTCGCCGAACAAACTGGTCTGCCCGAAATTTTTGGTTTTTTGGGCTTCGCGGGAAAACTCAAGCAAACTTTCCAGTTGTTCCAATAATTCTTTTCGGGGAGCCAATTTATCAAAAGCACCGGCACGAATCAGACTTTCTAGAGATTTTTTATTTATTACTACCGTTCTTTCGTGCGTGGGAGCGAGTCGGGAAAGAAAGTCGGCCATTGTTCTGTAGATGCCGTTTTTCTTTCTTTCTTCGACTATCTCTCTAACTACATTATGCCCCACATTTTTAATTGCTGCAAGCCCGAAGCGGATGGACGGTTTTTTGTTTTTTTCTTTGGCCGGTACAAGGGTGAAGTTGTCCAGGCTTTCGTTTATATCCGGTGGAAGAACATCGATGGCGTGTTTTTTGGCATCGTCAACCAAAATATTGATTCTGTCCAAATCTTTTTCATCGGCCTGCATCAAGGCAGTGATAAATTCTTCGGTAAAGTTAGCTTTCAGATAAGCAGTTTGATAAGCGATTAAAGCATAGCAGGTGGCGTGCGAGCGGTTAAATCCGTATTGGGCAAAGGGTTCAATAAAGTCCCAGATTTTTTGGGCAATTTCTCTGTTGATGCCGTTATTGACCATTCCGCTTATCATTTTTTCGGTTTGTTGGTCAAGGAGTTTTCTGATTTTTTTACCAACCGCTTTTCGTAAAACATCCGCCTCGGACATGGTGAATCCAGCTAAATCTTTAGCTATCTGCATCAGTTGTTCCTGATAAACAGCGATGCCGTATGTATTTTCCAGGATTGGTTTTAGTTTGGGATGGATATATTTGATTTCTTTTTCTCCGTGCTTTCGGGCAACATACTCCGGAATAAGCCCCATGGGACCGGGACGATAAAGGGCAACCATGGCAATAATATCTTCAAGAATATTCGGCTTCAATTGCTGGAGATATTTCCTCATCCCCGAAGACTCCAATTGGAATACGCCAACGGTGTCTGCTTTTCTAAAAAGTTCAAAAGCCTTCTGGTCATCCAGAGGAATTTCATCGATATTTATTTTTGTGCCTCTTAATTTATTTATAATATTAATTGTGTTTTCGATAATGGTCAGGTTCTTCAGCCCCAAGAAATCTATTTTTAAGAGACCGAGGGCTTCGATGCTGTGCATTTCGTATTGGGTTACGATTGTTTGATCATCCTGAGTTGGATGTTGACGGGGGACTAGATTATTAATTGAATCTCGGGTAATAACTACTCCGGCGGCGTGAGTTGAAGCATGGCGTGCTACGCCTTCTAATTTTTTAGCCACATCGATTAATGTTTTAACCTGGTCATCGGAATCATAGGAATGTGAAAGTTCCGGTACTTTTTCCAGGGCCTCTTTTAACGTGAAGCCAAAAGGAATCATTTTGGCTATTTGGTCACAAAAACTATAGGTAAATCCGAGAGCCCTGCCGGCATCCCGGACCGCTGCCCGCGCAGCCATGGTTCCGAAAGTAATGATTTGGGCCACGTGGTCTTCGCCGTATTTTTTACTAACATAGTCGATTACTTCGTTTCTTCTTGCATCGGCAAAATCAAGATCGATATCGGGCATACTTATTCTCTCGGGGTTTAAAAATCTTTCAAAAAGAAGACGGTATTTCAAGGGATCAACGTTGGTGATGTTTAAAATATAAGAAACCAACGAGCCGGCAGCCGAACCTCGTCCGGGTCCGACCACAATGCCTTGACTTTTTGCCCAATTGACCAGATCCTGGACAATCAAGAAGTAAGAGGCAAAGCCGGTTTTTCTAATGGTTTTTAATTCGAAATCCAGACGCTTTCTGATTTCTTCCAATTGTTTTTGGCCGTCTTTGCCATCGAAAAGAGTCAGGGGGAATCTTTTCACAAATCCCTGTTCGCATAATTTTTCCAGATACGAATCAGCGGTTTCTTTTTCCGGAAGAGGAAAATGGGGAAGTTGAACTTTATCCAGTTCGATTTCTAAACTGCATTTTTTGGCGATTTTTTGGGTATTTTCGATTGCTTCAGGCGTATCCCTGAAGGCCCTAATCATTTGTTCCGGAGACTTTAAGGAATAATCTTCTCCTTTCATGGTCATTCTTTCTTTTTCGTCAACGGTATGGGTGGTCTGGATGCATAACAAAACATCGTGGACATCGTCATCTTCTTTGTTTAAATAATGGACATCATTGGTGGCAACCAGAGGAATTCCGATTTCTTTGGAAAGTTTTATCATTCCTTTGTTGGTTCTGACCTGGTCCAGTTCATTGGGATGGTCTTGAATTTCCAAATAAAAATTGTCTTGGCCAAAAATTTCGTTGTATTCCAGGGCCGCTTTTTTGGCGGTTGCCCAATCATCGGCTAAAATCGCGTTCGGCACTTCGCCCTGGAGACAGCTGGTCAAGGCAATTAATCCTTCGCTGTGTTGTTTCAAGAGTTCTTTATCTACCCGCGGTTTATAATAAAAACCCTCGAGGTGGGCTTGGGTTACTAATTTGATTAGATTGTGGTAACCGACTTCATTTTTTGCCAAAAGAACAAGATGGTATCGGATATCCGCTTTCCCCGCGCCTTTTTCAAGCATGCTGTTTGCGGCAATATACAGTTCTACCCCGATAATCGGCTTGATTTCCGCTGCTTGGCATTTTCTGTAAAACTCGATTGCGCCATACATCGCCCCATGGTCAGTTAAAGCCAAAGAATCCATTTTAAATTCTTTGGCTTTTTCAATCAGCTCGTCAATTTTCGCCAATCCATCAAGCAACGAATAATGCGAGTGAACATGTAGGTGTGTGAATTTGTTCTCTGCCATGTATTCATTTTATCATTTTAGAAACGATTGAGGCAAATATTAATCACTTGTCATGAAAATTATTTTCTGCTATCGTTATAAATAACATGCCGAATCCGAAACAAAAACATACTAAATCGAGAAGAAACAGACGCAGGTCGCACTTGGCAATGAAAAAGAAAAAACTCTTCAGCTGTCCGAAATGCGGAGAGCCGATTTTAGCGCATCACGTTTGTGCCTTTTGCGGTTATTATAACGGGAAGCAAGTCATTGATGTTTTGGCGAGATTGGAGAAGAAAGAAAAAAAGAAAAAAGAAAAAGAATTGAAGGAACACGAAAAAGAAGCGCAGGAAGAACAAAAAGCTAAACCATTAAACTTAGAGGAACTCTCTAAAAAATAAATATGGCTAATCGTCATTTGGCTCGTTCGGTTGTTCTCCAATCCCTTTATGAATGGGATTTCAACAAAGAAAAAAATCTCGACTTGGGAAAAGCATTAGAAAGAAATGTTGCCGAATTCGGCTCGGGCATTGGTGAAATTGATTTTATGGATAATTTAGCCAAAGGAGTTTTGGAGCATCGATCCCAGATTGATGAAATTATCAAAAAATCCGCTCCGGAATGGCCGATTGAACAGATTAC
>CAYGVF010000041.1:0-19429 GCA_964353285.1 uncultured Candidatus Saccharibacteria bacterium
TGGAGGACCACAAAAAATTAAACTGGCCAGCAAGAACTATTCTTATGCAGAAAAACTGGATTGGAAAGAGCGAAGGAACAACCATTAATTTTAAATTCGAAATTCGAAATTCGAAATTCGAAATTCCCGTGTTTACAACACGGGCTGATACTGTTTTTGGTGTGACCGCTTTGATTTTAGCCCCTGAACATGAATTGATTGCGCAAATCATGACCTCCGAATACAAAAAGCAAGTTAATGACTATATTCTGAAAAGCAAAAAGAAATCCGAACTCGAAAGAACGGACCTGGAAAAAGAAAAAACCGGTGTTTTCACCGGAGCTTACGCAATTAATCCATTAAACAGCGAAAAAGTTCCAATTTGGGTTAGCGATTATGTGATTGCTACTTATGGCGGGGGAGCGGTGATGTTTGTGCCTGCGCACGATAAAAGAGATTTCGAGTTTGCCAAAAAATACAAAATAGAAATCAGGGAAGTTATTAAGCCGATGAGTAATGAGCAAGGAGTAATGAAAGGCGAGGCGTTCGTAGACTACGGGGTTTTGGTAAACTCCGGCCAATTTAATGGTTTGAAATCGGAACAAGCGATTAAAAAAATTACCGAGTGGTTGGAAAAGAATAAATTGGGAAAGAAACAAATTAACTATCATTTGCGCGACTGGCTGATTTCAAGACAAAGATACTGGGGTGCGCCGATTCCTATAATTTATTGCGATAAATGTGGCGAAGTTTTAGTGCCGGAAAAAGATTTACCAGTAGAATTACCGGATTTAAAGGATTTTAAACCGATTGATACGGGTTATTCGCCATTGGCTCGCTCAAAAGAATTTGTTAATGTTAAATGTCCGAAATGCAAAGGCGACGCCAAGCGCAGTACGGAAACAATGGACACTTTTGTTTGCTCTTCTTGGTATTATTTAAGATATTTAAGTCCCCACCTGAACAGTAAGCCGTTTGATAAGAAATTGATTGATAAATGGTTGCCAATTGACCAATATACCGGTGGCGCAGAACATGCTTGCCTGCATTTGCTTTACGCGAGATTTATTACCAAGGTGCTTTTTGACCAGAAATTCATAAAATTTGACGAACCATTCACAAAACTTAATCACCAAGGAATGATTTTGGCAGCAGATGGCAGTAAAATGTCTAAATCAAAAGGAAATATAGTTATTCCGGACGATTATGTCAAAAAATACGGAGCAGACACATTTAGAATGTATGTGTTGTTCATTGCTCCCTTTGAACAGGGTGGAGCGTGGAATGATAAGGGAATAATCGGAGTTAATAAATTTCTTAAAAGAATCTGGTTTCTGTTTGGAAATGAAGGAAAACTCGGCACTAAAACCAGTGAAAAGTTAATCCAAAAATTACATTATACGATTAAGAAAGTTGGAAACGATATAGAAAATTTCAAATTTAATACTGCTGTATCATCAATGATGGAGCTTTTGAATTTATGGAGCGAAAAAGACAATATTTTGGCAAAAAAGGATGCGGAAAATTTCTTGAAAATTCTGGCACCGTTTTGTCCGCATATCGCTGAGGAATTATTTCAAAAACTTAAAGCTCAAAGCTCAAAACTCAAAACTATTTTCAAAGAATCTTGGCCGAAGTATGACGAGAAATTGATTAAAAAAGAAACTATCGAATTGGTAATCCAGATTAATGGAAAAGTGAGGGATAAAATTGAAGTAAGTGCGGAAATTTCCAAAGAAGAAGCGGAAAAACTCGCCCTTCAAAGTGAAAAGATTAAAAAATGGCTCGGGGATAACAAGCCAAAAGTAGTAATTTTTGTTAAAGGAAAGCTAATTAATATCGTTATTTAAAGTTCAGATTTATTTGTCATGTCGACACGTGTCGTTCCGACTGCGGTCGAAACGCACTAATTCTCGCCCCGCTGCGGCGTGGCTCCGAAGTTGTCTCAGTGACAAATAAATCTTCATCTACATGAAGAAAAAGATAAAAAACATCGCCGTCCTGATTTCCGGTCACGGTACGAATTTGCAGTCGATAATTGACCATATCAAAGCCGGAAAATTGAAATGTAATCTGGCAGTGGTGATTTCCAATAAAGCAGATGCTTATGGTTTGAAGCGGGCGAAAAAAGCCAAAATTCCGGCTTATTTTATCGACCACAAAGATATTCCGCGCGAAGAACACGAGAAAAAAATCATCGAAGTTTTGAAAAAACACAAAATCGATTTGGTGGTTTTGGCTGGTTATATGCGGATTTTGACTCCGTATTTTATCAGACAATATAAAAACCGGATTATTAATATTCATCCGGCTTTACTCCCGTCATTTCCCGGCACTGACGGTTATGGCGATACTTGGCGATACGGGTCAAAAGTTGGCGGGTGCACTGTTCATTTTGTTGATGAGGGAGTTGATACCGGGCCGATAATTTTGCAAAAAATAAATCCAGTCAAAGAAAACGACACCTTGGAATCTTTCAAAAAACGCGGCTTGAAAATCGAACACCAGGCATTTCCCGAAGCAATCAAACTTTTCTGTTCGGGCAGACTGAAAATTGAGGGGAGGAGAGTGAAGGTAAAAAAATAAAAATCGGGAGCGCGCGGGCGCTCCCTTTTGATTTTCTTAATTGCGTTTTTGTCTTGTGAATACCTCGGCAACGCAGAAAGCTCTTTCCTTCGCGTTTTTTCCACGAAAAGAATAACTTTCTTGTGATGGGGCAATCACAATCTCCCAGAGTAGATTTTCAAATGGCGGGAATATTAATACGGGATTTCCCTTGGTGCTTTCCCAATGTCCTCGTAGGGTTCCTTTCTTGTAAAATCCGTACCATTTCCATGTTTGTCCATATTTTCGGACGCTTAGCCCTTCTCTGATAGTCATTATATCCTCCTTTTTGATTTTATTTTCCCGATTTTTCGGGATTGTTAAAGATAGCGTTATATTAGCACCTAATAAAAATTCTGTCAATAAAAACAGCCCCGGTTCTCTTGCGAGAGCTCGGGGCTTTTGTTCGTTTTTTCTTCTTCCGGTACTTTTTGGCCAATGCCAATGCTTTTTTCCCTGTCGGATCAAACCGCTTCATTCTTTTTGCGATTGAGCTTATGCTTCGCGGTTTTCGGTCTCTGGATTCAAGACGTAAAAGATCGGCTTCGGATCCATAGTGAATTTTTGGTTTTTTATTCACTTTTCCCTCCTTTTTATTTTTGCCAATGCCCGGGGAGGGAGTCGAACCCTCATGGATTTACATCCACACGATTTTGAGTCGTGCGCGTCTGCCAATTCCGCCACCTGGGCTTAATTATTCTTTTGTATAATCACAATCCTTATTATTACACTTTACCTTATTTTGTCTGGTTTTGACAAGTAAGGAGCCGCATTTTGGACATTTTTCTCCGGTCGGCAAATCCCATAATGCGAATTTACATTTTGGCCATTGATTACAGCCGTAAAATGTTGTGCCTCTTTTGCTTCTTCTTTCCATTATTTCTCCCTGGCCGCATTCGGGACATTTGATACCCAGAGTTATTTCGATGTTTTTGGTGTTTCGGCATCTGGGAAATTTCGAGCAAGCCAGAAATTTTCCGAATCTGCCGGTTTTAATCACCATCGGAGCGCCGCATTTTTCACAAATTTCGTCCGATTTTTCATCGACTATTTTTCTTTTACTTATTTCGAGATATTTTTGCTTCAAATTCGCTTCGAACGGCCGATAAAATTTTTCGATTATCGGCACCCATTTCTTTTTTCCTTCGGCAATATCGTCCAAGTCATTCTCCATTTTGGCGGTAAAACCAATATCGACAATTTTCGGAAAATGTTCGACCAGAAGATTATTGACCAGAATTCCGATATCGGCCGGATACAAATATCTGGCTTTTTTAATCACGTAACCTCTTTTCTGAATCGTTTCCAAAATCGGAGCATAAGTGGACGGGCGGCCAATGCCGTTTTCTTCCAGAGCTTTGACGAGCGTAGCTTCGCTATATGGTGCTGGCGGTTCGGTAAAATGTTGACCGGGAATCAGTTTTATTAATTCCAGTAATTCATTTTTCTTTATATCTGGCAAAATCACATCCCCATTTTTCATTGACCAGGCCTTTAGAAATCCTTCAAATTTTAAAATATGACCAGTGGCTCTTAAAATATAGAAATGTTCGGCTTTGCTCTTGTTGGTTTTAATATCAATAGTGGTGCTGTCGAAAATTGCCGGTTTCATCTGACAAGCGATGGTTCTGTGCCAAATCAAATTGTAAAGATTGAATTGATTTTTGTTCAAAAACTGTTTTATTTCTTCCGGTTTTCTTTCGGGAAACGTGGGTCTGATTGCTTCGTGCGCTTCCTGCGCACCTTTGCTTTTGGTTTTGTAAAAATTCGGCTTTGCGGGAAGATGATTTTTTCCGAAATTCTCATCGATTAATTCCCTGATTTTGTAAATTGCCTGACTGGCCAAATTCAGGGAATCGGTGCGCATATAGGTGATTAAGCCGATTGATTTTTCGTTTTCCAAGGGAATTCCTTCATATAATTGTTGGGCAATAAACATTGTTTGCTTGGCGGAAAATCTTAATTTGCGGGAAGCTTCCTGTTGCAGGGTTGAGGTGGTGAAAGGCGGCAAAGGGTATCTTTTAATTTCTTTCTTTTCGATATTTTCCACCCTATATTCGAGTCCTTTCAGGTCTTTGGTAATTTCTTCGGCTTGTTCTTTTGTTTTGATTCCCAGCTTTGGAATTGTTTTATCGTCTTTTTTGATTAAGTTGGCAGTAAGTTGCTGTTGGGATTTGTTTTGTAATATTGCTTCAATCGTCCAGTATTCTTCCGGTTTGAATTCATCGATTTCTTTTTGCCGTTCCACAACCAAGCGTACGGCAACCGACTGAACTCGGCCGGCAGAAAGACCGCGCGCCACCTTTTTCCAGAGCAGAGGAGACAATTTATAGCCAACCAAACGGTCCAAAATTCTCCGCGCCTGCTGGGAGTCAACAAGGTTCATATCAATTTGTCTTGGATTGTTTAATGCTTCCTCAATCGCATTTTTAGTAATTTCATGGAATACAATTCTTTGAATTTTTAATTTTTCATTTTTCATTTTTAATTCATCAAGGCCAAGGGCCTTGATGAGGTGCCAGGCGATTGCTTCTCCTTCCCGGTCTTGATCGGTAGCCAAAATAATGTTTTGCGATTTTTTCGCCTTTTCCATTAATTGACTTACGGTTTTTCTGGCTCTGGGAATAGTCACGTAATGAGGCGTAAAGTCGTGCTTCGTATCTATTGCCAATTCTTTTTGCGGTAAGTCCCTGACATGACCAAAAGAGGACTCGATAGAATAGTCCTTGCCTAAAAATTGTTTGATTGTTTTCGCCTTGGTCGGCGATTCGACTATAACTAATTGCATAAGACGTAATTACCCTTGCCTAAGTTTCTGACTGCTTTCTTTAATTCTAATATCATTAGAGTGGAATTGACAATACCGGGTGTCAGGCTGCTCTTTTTGATGATTTCGTCAATATGGGTGGGTTGGGCCGATAAAACAGAAAGGATAATTTCTTCTTCTTTATTGTCTGGTTTAATCTTTTTCTTTTCGGTTGTCAATAAATGGGACAAATTTAGTTCTTCCAGGATATCTTCGACATCAATAACCAATTTTGCGCCCATTTTAATTAATCTGTTCGTGCCAATGGAGTTTTTTTCGTAAATTGATCCGGGGACGGCGAATACTTCCCGGTTTTGTTCAAGAGCCAAAGCAGCGGTAATTAAGGCTCCGCTTTCTTTGGGTGCCTCGACAACGACCACTCCCAAACTTAGACCGCTGATTATTCTGTTTCTTTGGGGAAAGGTAAATTTTGTTCCGTGGACGCCTATCGGATATTCGGAAATTACTGCTCCTTGTTGACTTATTTTTTCGCCTAAGTAATAATTGGGAGGCGGAAAAAAACTTGCCTTATCCAAGCCGCTTCCCAGCACGGCAATTGTTCGGCCGTTGGATTCCAATGCTGCTTGGTGGGCAAAGGTATCGATGCCCCTGGCCAATCCGCTGACAATGGTAATTCCCAATCTGGCTAATTTTCCGACAATATCGAAAGTAACCTGTTTACCGTAAGGAGTATATTTTCTGGTTCCTACCACTCCGACCGCTACTTTGTCTTGAGGTATGATTTTTCCTTTGATATACAGCTCCTTTGGCGGGTCAGAAATTTCCTTCAGGGAAGCAGGATAATCTTTGTCTCGGATGGTGATTTTTCCGATATTTTCATCTCTGCCTATTGACATATTTTTGCTGTTATGCTATACTTATGGTGTGATTGAAAATTGAATATTTTTTCTGTTTCTGGTCCTGCCTGTTGAGTGATGAAAGCCAATCTACCCTCCTTGATTGCGTTAGTAGTCATAAGGTTTTCAGGTTTTTTCGCCTCTGCGGGACAATCTGGAGCGCTCACAGGTAGGACTAGGAACAGGAGTCAAAAAGCAGTTTGATTTGTTCAACTGCTTTTTTGATTATTTCTTTTAATTGTTTTTCTTCTTCTTTGCTGAATTTTTCGAGCACAAAATCTTGTGCTTGCCCTCCGAAGCCTTGGCGTAGGATGGGTGGTCGAATTCCGATTCTGATTCTGGTGAAATTTTGCGTTCCCAATTCATCAATAATTGATTGCACGCCTTTATGGCCGGCAGAAGAAGAATCTTTACTTACGCGAATTGTGCCGAAAGGCAAATCAATGTCATCGTGAATTACGTATAGATTTTCCAAAGGTATTTTGTAATAGGAAATCATTGCTTTTGTTGCTTTTCCCGAATCGTTCATAAATGTTTCCGGTTTCAATAAAATAGTATTCTTGTTTTGAACAAAATCAAGGGATTTTAATTCGTCAATAACCCTGAACCCGATGTTATGTCGGGTTTTTGCGTATTTTTTTCCCGGATTTCCCAGGCCCACGATTAAAATCATATTTCGTTAATTAATTGATTGATGTAATTTTTAATTTCCTCGTAATTTTCCAACCCGGCTTTGGGTTTCAAAACATATGCTTTTTGGTTTTCCAATGTTGTTTCTTCAGAAACAAGAAATTGATTTTCATCAAGATTGCTGATAGTATAAAATTTAATTTCATCTAAGTTTGTTTTTTTAACCAGATTCCAGGCATATTTTATATCGGTTATATCTATATTGGTATAGGTATTATTTTTCAATGTTTTCCAGACACTTAAAATAGTTGGAAAGTCCCAGATGAAATTCAAGGAAAGAATCCTGTTTTTTAAAATGTTAATTACTTCCTGCTGTCTTTGAATTCGGGCAAAGTCGCCGCCAATTTGGTTTCTGCTTCTGATATATTTCAGCGCGGTTTCTCCGTCCAGGTGATGAATACCTTTTTTAATGGAAAATACCTGATAAGAATCGTACGGAGCGGGGAAAAGCGGGTCGTAAATATTCTCTCTGACCACCACGTCAATTCCTCCCAATTTATCGATCAAGCCTTTCACTCCTTCTAAATCAAAAACAACAAAATAATTAAAGTTCAAATTGGTGATTTCGTTTAATTTTTTAGCGACCATTTCGATGCCCTGCTTTTCGTTTTTAGCGGAATCGTAAAGAGCATTGATTTTGGTGTATTGATCTTTTTCCGGAATCCTAACCAATAGGTCGCGGGGAATAGAGATGCCGATTGGTTTTTCTCCTTTCGGCGTGGTGCTGACGACGATAATCGTATCGGTCATTTTTTCTCCGTGATAGTCCTTGCCGGGGATGCCCAGGAACAAGAGATTCACTCTTTCTTTCGAATTCGACGGAGAGACGAAACCCGCCTGGCCCGAGTCTGTATTCGGTTTCTGGCCGATTATCGTTATTTCCCTTTTCGAGTATTTATTGAAAGGAGAAATAGCCAAAAACAAAACAAGGCACAAGATAACAAAAAAAATCAAACCCCATCCTCTTTTTTTGGGTTTTTGCTTGTAAGTCTCGAAAGAATTATTATCGAATTCTTGATTTAGTTTTTGTATCACTTATAATATCATTATATCATTTGCCACATAAATGATAAACCTGTATAATAAATTTATGGGAGATAAACCAAAAATTTCAAGGGCCAAAAATTGGCTGAATTTTATATGGGAAATTTTAAAGATTGTCATCATTTCTTTGGCAATCATCGTTCCTATTCGTTATTTTTTGATTCAGCCGTTTTTTGTCCAGGGGGCATCGATGGAGCCGAATTTCTTAGACGGCGACTATTTGATTATCGATGAAATAAGTTATCGATTTGACAAACCGGAAAGAGGGGACATAATTATTTTTAGATATCCCTTGGATCCCGCTCAATTTTTTATAAAAAGAATAATCGGGTTACCCGGAGAAACCGTTAGAATAACCGACGGCGAAATTATTATTTACAATAAAGAAGCGGCTCCCGAAGGGATGATTCTGGATGAATCAAAATATTTGGATAACATTTATACACCGGGCAATGTGGAGGTCAGCTTGAAAGATAACGAATATTTTGTTTTGGGAGATAATCGGCGAGCCAGTTCTGATTCGAGAAAATGGGGAGCCGTGCCCAAAAAATTTATTATTGGCGAAGCGTGGCTAAGGGCCTGGCCAATCAGCAGACTTGGCGCGTTAAAGCAAGATTTATGAACAAGAAGAGAGGTAAAAAACCGGGTAAGCGAGGCAGGCCGAGTAAGCCGAGGAAACCTCGATTATCCAAAATAAAAGTTCAGGCGCCAAAAGGGACGCACGATATTTTACCCCAAGAACAAAAGTACTGGGATAAATTTAGAGCCGTCATTTTTCAGACAGCGGCCAATTTTGGTTTTGGCCGGATAGATACGCCGATTTTTGAGGATTTTCGGCTTTATCTTAAAGGAACTGGAGCAACCACTGACATTGTTCAAAAAGAAATTTACAGTTTTAAGACAAAGGGCGGCGAGCATCTGGCATTGCGTCCCGAATTTACTCCCGGCATAGTCAGAGCTTATATTGAGCACGGAATGAAGAATCTGCCTCAGCCGATAAAGCTGTATTCAGTTGGGCCGGTTTTCCGTCATAATAAACCTCAGGCTGGTCGTTATCGTCAATTTTATCAGGTTAATTTTGAAATAATCGGCGATCCGACCGAAGTTAGCGATGTTCAGATTATCCAGACTTTCGTTTCTATTTTAAGGAAACTGAATTTAAAGAAATTCACCATTTTTATTAACAGTATTGGTTGTCTTTTGTGCGCTCCCAAATACAAAAAGACTCTTCTCGGTTACTATAAAAAAAGATTAAACAGAGTTTGTCCCGATTGCAGAAAAAGATTCGATAAGAATCCCCTGAGATTATTGGACTGCAAGAATGAAAAATGCAAGAGAGTGGCCAACGAAGCGCCGCAGATATTGGATTTTTTGTGCGACGAATGCAAGAATCATTTTAAAAAAGTATTGGAGATTTTGGATGATTTGGAAATCCCGTATATTTTGAATCCATATTTAGTCAGAGGATTGGATTATTATACTAAAACAGTTTTCGAGATTTGGGAAGACAAAGAAGATATCAGCCAGGGGGCTTTGTTGGGGGGCGGTCGTTACGATAATTTGGTGGAGATGTTTAAGGGTAAGTCTACTCCGGCAGTGGGAGCGGCGGCTGGCATGGAAAGAATTATTTCGTCTTTGAAAAAACAGGATGTTAAAATTTCCGAAGCGGAAAAACCAAAGGTTTTTATGATTCAATTGGGAGAGTTGGGCAAAAGAAAAAGTTTAAAATTATTTGATGAATTTCAAAGAAATAGTATAAAGGTAGGAGAAGCATTCAGTAAACCCAGTATTAAGTCTCAGCTTAAAATTGCCGATAAGGACGGCGCTAAACTAGCCTTAATTTTAGGTCAAAAAGAGGCGCTGGAGGATAATATTATCATCAGAGACATGATTTCTGGTGTTCAGGAAACAGTGCCTATCGAAAAGGTCATTAATGAAATTAAAAGAAGGTTAAAAGAATAATATGGAAGATTGTATATTTTGCAACATTATTCACAACAAACATCCATCCGATATTATTTATGAGGATAGTAATTTTATTGTCGTAAAGGACATTAAGCCATTGGCGCCGGTTCATCTTTTAATCATCCCCAGGGAGCATATAAATTCGGTTAATCACATCGAGAAAAAGCACCGGGAATTAATGGGGGACATATTTCTGTTAGCCAAGAAAATGGCTAAGGAATTTGATATAAGCGAAGGATACAAACTGGCTTTCAATACTGGTCGAAAAGGGGGGCAGCTGATTGATCATTTGCACTTGCATTTGATGGGCGGCTGGAAGGAGAATCAATATTAATTATTAGCTCGTAGTTATCTATGGAAGTAAAAAAGAAACCAAAAGAACCAACTTCTTTTTTGTTGAGGCGCTTTACTCAAAGAGTAAGAGAAAGCGGAATTTTGATTGAGGCAAAAAAATCTCAGTTTTACGAAAAGAAAGTAAGCAAGGGGCAAAGAAGGAAGAATGCATTGGAGAGGGAGGGGAAAAGAAAACAAAAAATAAGATTAAAAAAATTAGGAAGAATTTAATATGTTGAAAGAAAAAATAAACGAAGACATAAAAAAAGCAATGCAGGAAAAAAATGAATTGCTGCTTTTGGTATTGAGGGGAGTAAGCGCCACAATTCATAATCGAGAAATCGAAAAAAGGACAAAATTAAGCAAAACCTCTGCCTTCGCCGAGGCCTCGGCAGACAGGGAAAAATTAAAAAAATTGGAAGAATTGAGTAAACTAAACGAGGAAGAAGCGCTGGAAGCCGTTGGCAGTGAAGCCAAAAAAAGAAAAGAGGCGATTATCGAATTTGAAAAAGGCGGGAGACAGGATCTGGTTGAAAAAGAAAAAAAAGAATTGGAGATTTTAAAAAAGTATCTGCCCGAGCAAATGAGCGAGGAGCGGATAAAAGAAGAGATTGAAAAAATAATTGCGGAAATTGGCGCAATCGGACCAAAAGATATTGGCAGAGTAATGTCGGCAGTAATGCCGAAACTGAAGGGTAAAGCCGAAGGGGGAATAGTGAGCAAGATAGTGGGCGAGTTATTGAGCAAATGAAAAATATCAATATTGAAATAAATAATTTAACCAATAATCGGGTTGACAAAAAATTTTTAATAAAAGTCGGAGAAAAAACTCTAAAAATTTTGAAAATTAAAATATCGGAGATTAGTTTGGTATTGATTGGTGGCGCAGGGATAAGGGTTTTGAATAGAAAATATCGTGGCAGAAATAAAATTACCGATGTTTTAGCCTTTGATTACGGAGAAATTATTATTTGTCTGTCTCAGGCAAAAAGACAGGCTAAGAAAATCGGTCATTCTTTAAAAAAGGAATTAGCCATTTTATTAATTCACGGAATTTTGCATTTGGCCGGCTATAACGATAAAACAAAGCGAGGTTATAACAAAATGTTAAACAAACAAAAGGAGGTATGTCAAAAGATAATATAATTGTTGGTTTGGATGTTGGCACCAGCAAGGTCAGGGCGGTAATCTCTTCTGTCAAAGATAAGGAAGACGCAAGGCCCAAAATACTTGGTGTCGGCGAGAGTAATTCTTCTGGGATGAGAAAGGGGGTTGTTGTTGATATTGAAGAAATGACCAAAAGCATAAAGCGAGCCATTGACCAAGCTGAAAGAAGTTGCGGATTGAATATCGAGAGAGCTTACGTGACGATTGGCGGCACCCACATTAAGGCAAAAACCAGTAAGGGAATTGCGGCCGTATCGCGGGCCGACGAAGAAGTTTCCGAAGAAGACGTGATGAGAGCAATTAATAGTGCTTCGGTCGTTTCAATCAACCCCAATCAAGAAGTAATTCATGTTATTCCCCGAGAGTTCAATATTGATGGCCAATCTGGCGTTCAGGACCCTCGAGGAATGACCGGAGTTCGTTTGGAGGTTGACACTTTGATTATCGAGGGGCTTTCTCCCCATCTTAAGAATCTGAGAAAGTGTTTAAATAATGCGGGAATCGAAATCGAAGGATTGGTCTTGAATGTTTTGGCCGCCTCGGAATCGGTTTTGACCAAAAAGCAGAAAGAATTGGGGGTTTTGGTTTTGGATTTCGGCGGTGGAACGGTTGGTATGAGCATTTATGAAGAAATGAAACTGATTCATGTCAATGTTTTGCCCGTCGGGTCGTCTCATATTACCAATGATTTGGCTATCGGTTTAAGAACCAGCGTTGAAACAGCGGAAAAAATAAAGCTTGCCTACGGTTCTTGTCTGACCGACGAGATTAGCAAAAAAGAAACAATCGATCTTTCTAAAATTGACGAGAAGGAGGAGGGAGTGGTCAGTCGCAGAGAAATTAGCAGAATTATCGAAGCAAGAATAGATGAAATTTTCAGTTTGACAAATAAAGAGCTTAAAAGAACAGATCGAGAAAGACTTTTGCCGGCTGGCGCAGTTTTGGTTGGCGGCGGCTCAAAGGTTCCCGGAATTATTGATTTAGCCAAAGATAGACTGAAATTGTCGGTTCAGTTGGGTTATCCCCAGGGATTCGATGGTTTGGTTGACAAAGTAGACGATCCTGCCTTCGCTGCGGCTACGGGTTTAATTTTTTGGGCCCTGGAAATGCAGGGCGGAAAAGAAGAAGGAAGATTTTTTCCGATAAGCAGGAAACAGACAAGACGCGGATTGACCAATAAGCTTAAAAATTTATTCAAGAGCTTTTTACCGTAGGGCTCTTGACGCAGTTTTGAAATTGAGCTAACATAGAAGTTCCTAAGTAATACATAAAAAAATGCCTCAAATCAAACCAGATATCGAAACATTTGCTCGAATTAAGGTTGTTGGCGTCGGTGGTAGCGGAGGTAATGCCATCGGCCGAATGATGTCCTGTGGAATAAAGGGCGTTAATTTTGTTGCGATTAATACCGATGTTCAAGCATTACACAACAGCAGGGCTTCGGAAAAAATTCATATCGGAAAAGTTTTAACCAAGGGATTGGGAGCCGGAATGAATCCGGAAATCGGACGTCGAGCAGCCGAAGAAAACAAGCAGGAACTTCAAGAAGCTCTAAAGGGAGCCGATATGGTTTTTATAACTTGTGGTTTAGGCGGTGGCACGGGAAGCGGCGCTTCTCCTATTGTGGCTGAATTGGCCAAGGAAGCAGGCGCTTTAACCGTAGGCATTGTGACTAAGCCATTTTCTTTTGAGGGCTCGCAGAGAGCCAGAATCGCCGAAGAGGCCTTGGCTGAACTGAAGGATAAAGTGGATACCATTATTGTGATTCCCAATGACCGACTCTTGAGCATTATTGATAGAAAAGTATCGCTTTTAAATGCTTTTGAAATCGTTGACGATGTTTTGCGGCAGGCGGTTCAGGGTATCTCTGATTTGATTGTTTTCCCGGGAATAATCAACCTTGATTTTGCGGATATTAAAGCGGTGATGGAAAATGCCGGACCGGCAATTATGGGTATTGGCCGGGCAACCGGAGAAAATAGGGCAGTGGATGCCGCGCGGGCAGCCATCAGTTCGCCGTTATTGGAATTTTCCATTGAAGGGGCAAAAGGAGTACTTTTTAATGTCAGCGGAGGCCAAGATATCGGGATGCTGGAAATTTCCGAGGCTGCAAAAACGATTACCGAGACCGCTGACCCGGATGCCAAGATAATTTTTGGCGCAGTAATTGATGACAAGATAAAGAAAGGCGAAATAAAAATTACGGTAATTGCTACTGGATTTGGCGGCAATCACAAGGAATATTCCGAGAATCAGCTGTCTTTTGAAGAGAAAAAAGTCCCGCCCGCGATTGAGGTGGAAAAGAGAAAAAAGAAAGAAAAAGAAGAAAACAACATCACGGTCTATAAAAGTCCTTTGCCGGACCAGGAAGACGAGTGGGACGTTCCGGCGTTTATCAGAAAGAAGAAAGAATAAGTTTCGGATTTTGCCCGCAGTTATTACAATCCTGTCAACTATTGACAGGATTTTATTATGGGTGTATAATATAGATAATCCTGAAAATTAAGTATTCAGGATAAAACAAATTTCGTGAAGGAGGTTTACAAGTGAAAAATTTAAAAGAAAGGATTCAAGAACTGAGAGAAATCCTCGGTTCGAGAACGGCAAGGTCTAAGTTTACTTTCGCCAAGGAGGTTCTCGAATTCATCGAGGCCCAGTCCGAAAGCGAACAGCCCGATTTTTATCGGTTTGTCGTTGAAAACAGCCCTAGGGGTCTGGACAGCGGTTACGAGCTCAAAGACAACGAGCAGCACGATGAAGAATTCAAGTTGTGGTTTTTCATAATGACGGACAAGGTCAAGAAATTCCAAAAAGAAATCAGGAATCGGAACGGCGAGGTTGTCGAGGTTGCCCAGATGCTCAAAGAGCGTTTGGCAAAAATCGAGAAAGAAGACGGCAAAGATGCCAAGATTAGCTTTTTCGCTCTTCTGCTGTTCGACCGTTCGATTTTTCCCTATTTCAAGCTCGAATACATTGTTCCAACCCAAGAAGAGATGAATGAGTTCAGACAAGACGAAGAACTTGACAGGAAGCTGACCGCAATCATGAACGCTGTCGAAGGTTTCCGGTTCTCCAATAGCGGAGAATCAGCAACAGCCGTAATCCAGATCTTGGACCAGGAAAAGGACTACAGGAAAAAGGTTTTCTTGATCCATGGCCTCGTAAGGTCAGTCTTCAAAGACAGTCATCTTGATTTGTTCAAGAAGGGTCTCTTCTCTATGTTGGCCAAGGCTGCGGAATCCGAGCCCAAAGATCTTTTTCCGGATGATCCGGATGACTTACTCGGGCCCCCCGGCGATGGCAAAAAGCATAAGTGCGAAACCTGTGCAATGGTCGAAGATTGCCCCCTTCCTTTCGCTGTCGAATTCCGGGAAAAAAGAGACTTGACGATCTAACCGGATCTGACCGCAAAAATCAATTTTTCACATTAGCACTCTTGACATGAGAGTGCTAATTTTTTATACTGGAAATATATGCTATAATTGAGTTGTATTATAAATATATGAGATTGGACAAATTCACAACCAAAGCCCAGGAGGCATTGCAGGACGCTCACGGAATTTCCAGCGAGCGCGGCCAGCAGCAAGTTGATGTCCTCCATTTATTGAAAGCCCTCTTTATTCAAGAGGAATCTTTGGTTTTGGCGATTTTGGAGAAAATCGGCGTTGACGTGAAAAAATTGGATAAAGATATTGACACAGCTTTAAATCGCTTGCCGCGCTTGGCAATTATGGCCGGCGGAATGATGCAGGCATATCTTACCCAGGATTTGGGTCGGGTTTTGGAACAGTCATTTAAAGAGGCGGAAAAAATGAAAGACGAATTCGTTTCCACCGAACATTTTCTTTTGGCAATACTTTCTCTACCATCTAAGGCCAGAGAAATTTTGGAAAGCAGTGGCCTGAATTATGACGGGGTTTTGAAAATTTTGTCCGGAATAAGAGGAGGCGAACAGGTAACCGATGCCGAACCGGAGGCCAGATATCAGGTATTGGAAAAATACACCAAGAATCTTACCGAACTGGCGAGAAGAGAAAAACTTGATCCGGTTATCGGTCGCGATAACGAAATCAGAAGGTTAATGCAGGTTTTGAGCCGCAGAACCAAGAATAACCCGGTTTTAATCGGCGAAGCAGGAACCGGAAAAACCGCAATTGTCGAAGGATTGGCGCAAAGAATTATCAGTGCCGACGTGCCGGAAAATTTGAAAAATAAAGAACTTATCAGTTTGGATTTGGGCGGAATCGTGGCTGGCACAAAATTCAGAGGAGAGTTCGAAAACCGCTTAAAAGCAATATTGCGGGAAATCGAAAGAGGACAGGGCAAATTTATTTTATTCATTGACGAACTGCATACTTTGGTTGGCGCCGGCGCGGCCGAAGGAGCAATCGATGCTTCAAATATGTTGAAGCCGGCTTTGTCGCGCGGAGAACTGCACGCAATTGGCGCAACTACCTTAAAAGAATATCAGAAATACATCGAAAAAGACCCGGCATTGGAAAGAAGATTTCAGCCGATTTATGTCAGTGAGCCTTCGATTGATGACGCGATTGCGATGTTGCGGGGAATAAAAGAGAAATACGAAGTCCATCACGGAGTAAGAATTACCGATCCGGCAATCGTCGCGGCAGTAAACTTATCTTCCCGTTATATTTCCGACAGGTTTTTGCCCGACAAAGCGGTTGATTTAATGGACGAAGCGGCATCGGCCTTGAGAATGGAAATCGACAGTATGCCCATAGAATTGGACCAGATGAAAAGACAGCAGATGAAATTGGAAATCGAGGTTCGGGCTTTGAAAAAAGAAACCGACCCTGACTCGAAAGAAAGATTAAAAGCAATTAAAAGAGAAATCGCAGAATTAAAAGAAAAGAGCAGTGAATTGGAAATTCAATGGAAGAACGAAAAAGATGTTATTTCTAAAATCAGGCAGTTTCAAAAAGATATGGATAGTCTAAAAGCCGAAGCCGATATTGCCGAAAGAAAAGCAGACTTGCAAAAAGCCGCGGAAATCCGTTACGGCAAAATTCCTGAGTTGGAAAAGAAAATAAAAGAGCAGCAAAAAAAATTAGCCGATGCCCAGAAGAATAAAAGAATTTTGAAAGAAGAGGTGACCACTGAGGACGTGGCAGGGGTTGTTTCTCGTTGGACAGGTATTCCGGTTTATAAAATGTTGGAGGAAGAGACAATGAAATTATCCAAGACAGAAGAAGAATTGAAAAAACGGGTAATTGGCCAGGACACGGCAATTTCCACAATTTCCAATGCCATACGTCGCAGCCGGGCCGGGATTTCCGAAGAGAACAAACCCATTGGTTCGTTTATGTTTTTGGGCCCGACCGGAGTCGGTAAAACCGAATTGGCTCTGGCTTTGGCGGAATTTATGTTCAATACCCAGGATGCGATTGTGAGATTGGATATGTCCGAATACATGGAAAAACACACGGTTTCAAAAATTATCGGTTCCCCGCCGGGTTATGTCGGTTATGACGAAGGCGGGCAATTGACCGAGATTGTCAGAAGAAGACCCTACAGCGTGGTTTTATTCGATGAAATCGAGAAAGCCCATCCTGAAGTATTCAATATTCTGCTCCAGATTTTGGACCGCGGAAGACTGACCGATGCCAAAGGCAGACTGGTGAATTTTAAAAACGCGATTATTATTTTGACTTCTAATGTCGGCAGCGAACACTTGCAGAAAATGGCGGAATTTGGCTTCACTCATTTCGGAGAAGCCAAGAAAAGAAAAGAAGAAGAAACCAAAGAAAGAATCAACGCCGCCTTAAAAGAACAATTCAGGCCGGAGTTTCTTAATCGTTTGGACGAGATTATTATTTTCAATAGTTTAGGCAAAGAAGAAGTGAGACAGATTGTCGATTTGCAAATCAGTTTGGTGGAAAAAAGATTGGAGAACAAGAAAATCAAAATCAATGTTTCGATTGCGGCCAGGAATTTATTGGCGGAAAAGGGCTTTGACCCTGATTTCGGCGTGCGGCCGTTAAAGCGGATAATCCAGCAATTGGTTTTGGACCCTTTGGCAAAAATGATCGTCGACGGAAAAGTCAAAGAGAAAGACAAGGTGAAAGTCGATGCCAAGGGCAAGGAAATTATTCTGGCAGTGAATAGTTATAAAATAAAACAACCAGTGAGAGTTTAATTTTTTGGGAATAAAAAGCGCCCTCCCGCAGCAGTGCAGGAGGGCTTTTGAAATGGGCCCGAATCAAGCAAATATGCTTGATGGCTAAGTTTATTGGGCCCTAATTATGGCTTGACGTTGAGTTTTTGGCAATATTTCTGGATGATTTCGAGATCTCCTAATCCGCAGTCCAGGGCTTCGTTGAGAATCGGGATTATTGTTTGATTTACTCTTTTCAGGTCTTCTTGAAATTTTCCTATTGCCTCTTCTCGGTCCGAGTCATCTCTGCAAACGAGAAATTTTTTATCGGGAAAGCTGATTAGTCCGGCAGCGTTCGGTTTAGCGGTTTGGCAGAGCCATATTTTTTCTCGCAGCAGAATACGTTTTTTAGCTGCTTCAGAAAATTTGGAAAGAACCGTATTTTGTCCTTCCGATAAAGAATTCATCATCTCGGTTGTGAGTTCGCACGCTGTCGGAAAGCCATTCTTTTTTAGCATTTCTCGGTCAATCGCCATTACCTACCTCCTTTTTGTAAAGTTTAGAATTGTATCACCACCTTACCAGAGAATTTATATCGCGTCAAGGACTTTCTTGACTCTGATTGCATTATTCTCTATGCTGGAAGTATGGAACAATTGGATACACCAAAACAAGGAAGACGGAGAAAACTTGTATCGATTTTAATATTTGCCGTTATTTTCAGTATTTTGGTTATATGGGGAGGGATTCAGATTTCGGTACCAGCCCTAGCCGAAGATATTGAAATTCTTTCATTGCTACCAGACCAATTAAGGGAAGCTGGTATTTTTTTTGAAAACAATGAAGAAAAGAGTGGAACAATATATATTCCCGAAGAATGTGCTAATTACGGAATTTGGGATGAAGCTGTTTCAACCTGCACATTAATTCAAGATTTAACTGACAACATAGAGATAACAGAGAATAACATTAGTTTAGATTGCGATGGTCATAGTATAGTTGGTAGCGAAGATGGTTACGGGATTCTTTTAGACAATAAAGAAGGCACAACAGTAAAAAATTGTATTGTTACTAATTTTGCTGAGGGTATTTATCTTTCTTCTTCCTCGTATAACACCATTAGCAATAACACTGTCTCAGAAAATAAAGAAATAGGAATTGCTCTGGATTATTCCAATAATAATGATCTTATAAATAACATCGCGAATTCAAATACTTACGCTGGTCTTTTCATTTACTCTTCTAAAGAGAATATTTTTAGGAATAACGCAATGAATAACAATCAATGGAACTTTTTCTTCTCCCCATTTCTCTATCTTGAGGGTTATCCCGACTATTCTGAATTTGATTTTGACAATGACATAGATACTTCTAATACAGTTAATGGCAAGCCTATTTATTTTATTAAGAACGCCACTAATCAAATTTACGACAGTTCAACTAATGCCGGCGTATTTTACTGTATTTCTTGTAAGAATGTTGTTATTAAAGACTTAAATCTAAGCAATAACGGCTCCGGTGTTGTTTTGTGGGAAAGCGATGATTCAAGGGTAGAGAATTGCAATATTTCAAACAATTATTTTGGAATCGAGCTTTATTTTTCTGACAATAATATATTGATTAACAACAATATTTCAGAGAATAAGTTCATTGGAGCCTTACTTTTTGATTCTAATAATAACAAAGTATTTCATAATAATTTTATAAATAACAATTTTCAGGCAATAAACTTTTATATCGGAATAAACAATCTTTTTGATAATGGTTATCCGGATGGAGGGAATTACTGGTCAGATTATACTGGCATAGATGAAAAATCAGGCGAAAACCAAGATCAGTCTGGTTCAGATGGAATAGGAGATACGCTGT
>CAYGVF010000042.1:0-1640 GCA_964353285.1 uncultured Candidatus Saccharibacteria bacterium
TTTTTCCTTATAGGTCGGTAAAATTACCAGATGATAAATTTCGGACCAATCATTAATTTTGAATTTTGAATTTTGAATTTTGAATTTTTTAAGCTTTGCCAGCCAGTCAATTTTCAGATTCTCTTTCATTTTTCGGTAAGAAAATTGCTGATGAAAAGCCAAAAAAATTGTTTTCAAAAACCAATAAATATCAAAAGCGATAATAAAAAAAGCCACCCAAATCGGCCGCTTCCAGGAAAGAAAAATCATCAATAAAAGCGTTCCCCAGCTCAAGACTCCGGGCAAAATTTCCAAAAACCTGAATAATCTTCTGTCTTTCGGATTTTCTATATCTCGCGCAAATCCAATTTTGATATAAGATTTATTCATTTATTCTCCGAAAAAATATTCCCACCATTTTAAAATATTGGGAATATTTTTATTTTCTTCCGTCTCTTGCTCTTCTAAAACCGGCTCTTCGTCAGATTTTTTGATAATTACCAGCTTTTCTCCGTCTTTAATCAAATTCAATTTTAGTCGGGCTTCTTTTTCCAAAAACTCGTTTGACTGAAGATAGTTCTCCAATTCGGATAATTCGGTATTGCTTTTTTGCAAATCTTCAATTTTTCTTTCCAAGCTCCTGATTTCCTGATTGATTTTGTATCTAAAATAAGATTCTCGCCCTGAGGCGATTAATACCAATATTAAAAAAATCAACAAAAATCCGATAAAATATTTTGAATGCCAAAAATTTTCCTTCATTTTAATAATGGAATCAACAAAAAGGCAATCATACTTAAAGTCACGATTACGATTATGATATACCAGGAAATTTTGGCTATTTTTGTAAATTTATTCTGACTCATAGTTTATATTATACCATTTAATACAAAAGTGCTATAATAAATATGTTGAAAGTGCTATAATAAATATGTGAAAATGCTATAATAGATATATGGGACGAATTTCTCCAAAATTCGGCATAAAAATCCTAGCCATACTTGGTTTTACTTTGGTTCTAGGATTTTTTATTTTGCCCAATTCGGCAAAAGCCCAAGAATGCACAGATCTCGGCTATATTTGTGGCCACATTGGAGAGTTGTCATGTTGTTCTGGCCTGGAGTGTATTTCAAACCGTTGCGTAAAAACTCTTGGCTCGTATTGCTCTAGCCGCGATGACTGCCATACCCCTCGATTTGGTGGCGATACCTACATTATGGGTTGCTTTTATAATGCGTGTTGCGGCAGGCATTGGTATCCTTGCTCCAGTAATGCTGACTGCTGTAATGATCCGTCTGGCGATGGGGCTTTTTATTGTATGGGCAACAACGTTTGTGGAGGGTGGTGTGATGCACCGTATTGTACTGACTGGGTAAGCCAGGGTTGCCACCTAGACATATGCGCAACGAACACTGATATGCCAATGTATCAGACCAGAACCTGCACAAATGGAATTTGCAACACAAAACAATGCATAGCTGATTGTTCCTGTAACACCCCATCTTCTTCGGTTTGTTACAATAATGACCGATATTGGAATGATGGTTGCGGAAACAGAACAAATAATGTCAGGGAGGATTGCGGAGACAGTTTCTGCGGTTCATGGTATGAATGCGGTTGTCAGGATAGCAGAGATAAAAAGAATTGCCAAGACTGTGCCA
>CAYGVF010000043.1:0-1645 GCA_964353285.1 uncultured Candidatus Saccharibacteria bacterium
CTTCTAGAGCTGGTATTGTGTCAATGGGTTTACTTGTTTAATCTAACAATTTTCTTTTAATGTTTGGATGGCTGACCAGATTATTTTGCCAAGTTCTTCAGTGAGATTCAATAGTTTTTGATAATCTTTCGTATTGAGGTAATTTTCGCGATGCGAAAAATACAAAAGGTATTTAGTTTCTTTTAATGAGCCGTAAGATATTTCAAGGAATCTTTTATATTCCTTTTTATTGTTTCTTGCAAAACCTTCTATAGCGTTTAATGGTACGGATAACGTAGCTCTTCTTAATTGTGAGGTTAACCCATAAATTTCATCTTTTGGAAAGTTTTTTGAAATCTTATAAACCTCAAATGCAAATTCATCCGCCTTTCTAATTAATATGCTTTCATTTTTCATATTCCTGTTAGTTGTATACTGTTATCTGTTACTTGATGTAATATACAAAAATTGAATTGCCGATTACGGTGACCGGCTGGTATTGATTGAGCCACATATAGAAATCGGTCTGTTTGCTGAAACCCTTTGTCGGTATGGCTTGGCCCTGCTGTCTGAAAGTGGCGGATATTGCCAACCAACTACCTTTGGCTTCTTGCGGATTTCTTTCCGTCCACCAACGCTCGTATTTGTCGCCCAAATAATATTCGGTTGTTGCCCCGCCGAAATAATCAACTTTTATTTTTTTGATACCCTGCTCGTCAACCCATTTGGCGAGCCTTTTTAAATCCTGTCCCCAGTCAAGATTGGAATCGGTGACATAAAAATATCCATTTTTTGCCCCGCCGACCAACTCGTTAAAATGAGTCAGATAATAAGGAAAGATATTTAGAGACGATAATGCATACCAGATTAGCAAAAATACGAATACCAAGTTCCAAGCCCTGAACAATCTTTTGTTGCGGAAATAATCGAAGGCTTTTTTGATTTGGCCGGAAATAAGAACATAAACAAAAGGGAAAGTCGGCAAAATATGCCGGACACCTATATTAAGATTGCTTCTTATGCTTACAAGCCAATAAATTGCCAGAAATATCAGTATCGCAAATTCCGGAAAATATTTTTTTAATATCGTGCTCAAAGAGCCGAATAACTGCCGAGAAAATCCTTTGGGTACTTGCCAGGCCAGAAGCAGAAGAGCGATAATGGTTAAAATATGTAGCGTCAGAGGTGGTTTAATCGCGTAAACAATCGGGAAATAACTGAACCAACCTTTATTATTTACTTCGCCCAAGAAATAAGTCGTGTTTCCGCCGGTGGCTCTTTGGAAAACCATGAACAGCCCCAATAAATATTGGGCATATGGTCTTAAAATCGGTTTTTCCACCATCCACATTACCAGATCAGCGGCCGGCCTGAATGGGAAATGTTCGGAAGTGTCCCGGAAATCAAAGTTTTGTTTTTCATAAGGATAGCCGGAAACATGGAAAAGATAAACCGGATAAACAAGAACATAACCGACAATCAGGATAAGAATAAACTTTAAACAATAAACTATAAACACTTTCAGGAATTTTTTGTTTTCCCGCCACTTGATATAGATTATTAGCAAGAGCAGGATTCCGAAATAGGGGACAAGTAAAAATAACGAAAATTTAATTAACTGGGCTAGGCCGAAAAAAATCCCCGCCAATATCAAGTTCTTTTTGTT
>CAYGVF010000044.1:0-12911 GCA_964353285.1 uncultured Candidatus Saccharibacteria bacterium
TTCAATTACAAAAATTATTTGGCCAAAGAAGGGATTTATTCGGTAATCTATTATCCGCAAATCGAGATTTTGGAAAGAAGCAAGGGATTTTTCGTTCATCAGGCGATTTTGAAATTCAAAAACAAAATGATTGATGCGATAGAAAAAATTATGCCTTTTCCCGAAGTTTCTTTGATGGAGGGAATTATTCTCGGCAACAAACAGATATATTCGGAAGAAATAAAAAACGAATTAAGCATTACCGGCACGAGCCATATTGTGGCGATTTCGGGAATGAATATCGTGATTGTTTCCGAGATTTTGATGTTTGTTTTGATTGGCTTGGGGATGTGGCGCAAACAGGCGTTTTGGTTTGTTTTGGTTTTGATTTTTCTTTTTATTCTTATGGTCGGTGCGCCTGCTTCGGCAGTGCGCGCCGGAATTATGGGCGCGATTCTTCTTTACGCGCAGAAAATCGGCAGATTGAGCAATGCCACGCGAATTATGATTTTTGCCGGGGCAATAATGCTGATTTTCAATCCTTTGTTGTTAAGATACGATGTCGGATTCCAGCTTTCTTTTTTAGCGGTTTTCGGCTTGATTTACATTAAGCCGATTTTTGACGGATGGGCTGCGAAAATCATTAAAAAAGAGGAGCTTGGCAATTTAATTCAAATAATTACCACCACTTTGGCTGCGCAAGTCGCGGTTTTGGGGATTTTAATCTATAATTTCGGCAGGATTTCTTTTATTTCTCCGCTCGCCAACATCTTGATTGTGCCGGCAATCCCGATTCTCACCGCTGTTGGTCTGATTTTTATCGGCAGTGCAGTAATCTGGTCTTTCTTGGGAAAAATTTTACTTTGGCCGGCTTATTTCGGCACGGCTTACATTCTGCGTATAGTTGATTGGCTTTCCAGAATTTCCTGGTCAGCCAAGGAAGTATCAAATGTCCATTGGGCATTTTTAATCGGCTATTATATTTTATTAATCGGATTAATATGGTTATACAAAAGAAACAAAAAATTGGTTTATTAGTCATTCTTTTTCTGGCAACGGTTATTCTCTGGATTTTTGTTTTTATCGAGAATCATCAATCCAATCTATTGGCAATAAAATTTTTGGATGTCGGGCAAGGGGATGCGGAATTTATCGAAACCCCGGACAAAAAACAGGTTTTGATTGACGGCGGACCGGATTTAACGATTTTGGAAAAATTGGGCAGAGCAATGGCATTTTACGACCATTATATCGACTTGATAATTTTAACCCATCCCGAAGCCGACCATCTGAGCGGTTTGATCGAAGTGGCGAAAAGATATCGGATTGGCGCGATTATCACTACCGGCGTTGTCAGGGATACCGAAGAATACAAACAATGGACAGAAATCATCAAAGAAAAAGATATTCCGCTTTATATTACTAAAGCCAATGGAGAAATCGATTTCGGCAATAATATAAAAATGAAGATTTTGTATCCTTTGGAAAATTTAATCGGTCAGAAAATTTCCGATTCGAACAATACCTCGATTATTGCCCAATTGGATTATAAAAATTTCGAAGCCCTCTTTACCGGTGATGTCGAAAAAAGTGTCGAGAACAAGCTGGTGGTTTCGGGCATTAATTTAAATTCCGATATTTTAAAAATCGCTCATCACGGCAGTAAAACCTCAAGCGGCGAGGAATTTTTGAAAGCAGTTGATGCCTTTGTGGCAGTAATCGAAGTCGGCAAAGATAATAGATACGGCCATCCGCATCAGGAAGTTTTGGACAGATTGGCAAATTTGGAAATTTTTCAAACAGGAAAAGACGGGAATATAGAAATTTTAAGCGACGGAGAAAAATTTTGGAGAAAATAAAAGAAGGCGACTAATTGTCGCCGTCTTTTTTCATGGGACCAAAATGGCAGGTTTCTCTCAGAATGTCTCTGAATGTGGGTGCTTTTTCGAGCGAGATTATTCTGTATTTGGGATCTTTTTCAAGGTCCCTGAAGAGCTTGAGAATCTTTTCTGGTTTTCCCTTGATTGTGCGTATCTTTTCAGGTTTGTTCTCAAGTGCGAAGCGTAAAGCCGCTTTTTTCCAGCCATAACCCTTTTGTTCGATTTCCGAAGATTTCTCTGGACCCAATTTTTCCTCCTTTGCCTTAGGCGGGCTTTTAAATTTAAAACAAAGAGCGAATTTTTAATCTATCACAATAAAAATTTCTTGGCAAATTTTAAGCGCCGACAATTATTCTGAAAAGCCAGAAAATAATCGGCGTAATATATTTAAAAAGGAAAAAAATAAAAAACAAAACCAAAACCAATCCGTAACGCTCCAATTGAAAACTCAGTTGCTGATACTTGTAGGGGAGGAGAGCAAAAAGAATTTTTGAACCATCTAAAGGAGGAATCGGAACGAGATTAAATACAGCCAATAATAGATTCAAGAGAACGATGTAAGCCATAATCTGGACGAAATTTTGCATATATATCGATTGACCGAAGGGAATGAATCTTAGAGTTAAACCGAATAATATGGCGATTATCAAGTTAGAAGCAGGGCCGGCTATCGCGACCATAGCCGGACCCCATTTTTTATTTTTAAGATTATACGGATTATAAGGCACTGGTTTGGCATAGCCGAAAAGAATCGGACTGCCGATAATCAACAAAGATACGGGAATCAAAAAAGAACCCCACAAATCCAAGTGTTTGATTGGATTTAAAGTCAGACGACCCGCATGCTTGGCTGTCGGGTCGCCCAGATAATTGGCAATCCAGCCGTGAGAAACCTCGTGGATAACCACGGAAATCAGAAGGATGGCAAGATGTATGACGAGAATTATCGGATCCATAAAATTTGCTAAACAAAAATAATTGTGTTAAACTCAAAATACTATGTCACGAGTTTGCGCTGTTTGCGGAAAAAAATCTATTGTAACTGTAACACGAAAAAAGTTACGAAGCAAATATAATCCTACTACCAAGAAAAGAAAATACCCGAATTTACAATGGGTAACTTTAAGCAATAAAAAGAGAGTCAAGGCTTGTACAAAATGCATTAAAAAGATAGGTAAGAATAGCGGGGTGTAGTATAACGGTAGCCCCGGACGAGTCGCCTTCGGCGACCGTACGGGGTAAATACGCACCTTTATCCCGTATCAATTGTCGGGATATCGGATAGTGGTAGTCCGCACCCTTGGGGTGGGTGTAGCCCCGGTTCAATTCCGGGTATCCCGAATATATAGATTTTGATATGGGACTTGGGGTGGGTGTGGCCCGAGTTCAATTCTCGGCACCCCGATTTATTTGACTGGTTGTTTAATGTTTGTTATTATCTATCTGAACTCAATATTTTGAGGGAGATTTTTATATATGCCAACAATTCGACAATTAATCAGAAAACCGCGAAAAAAAAGTAAAAGCAAGCCGAAAGCTCCAGCATTAAGGCGAGGTTTTAATGTGCAAAAAAATCGTCCGATAAAATCCTTTTCTCCATTTAAAAGAGGGGTTTGTATAAAAGTTTATACTACCACCCCCAAAAAACCGAATTCCGCTCTAAGAAAAGTTGCCAGAGTAAGATTAACCAATGGTATGGAGGTAACGGCTTATATTCCCGGTGAGGGCCATAATTTGCAGGAACACTCCATAGTTATTATTCGCGGTGGCAGGGTTAAGGATTTACCCGGCGTTAGATACCATATTGTACGCGGAATTTTAGATACTACAGGAGTAGAGGGAAGAATGCAGCAAAGGTCAAAATATGGAGCAAAAAAAGAGGGCGGCGGGCCCAAGAAAGAAACAGTTGCCGAGGAGCCGGCAAAATAATTTATGCGTAGAAAAAAAACATTTAAAAGAGAAATAAATCCCGATTATAAATACGGCAGCATTTTGGTGGCTAAGTTTATCAATAAGTTGATGGAAGGGGGCAAAAAATCTACTGCCCAAAACATTTTTTACAATGCCTTGGACTTGGTAGCTAAAAACTTGAAAAAGGAAAATCCTGTAGAGATTTTAGAAGAAGCGATCGAACACGCCTCGCCATTATTGGAAGTAAAATCCAGACGGGTGGGAGGGGCGAATTATCAGGTTCCCTATGAAGTAAAAGGCAAAAGAAGAGAAGCTTTGGCTATTCGTTGGATCATCGAGACAGCCAAGAGAAAAAAAGGCAAGACAATGGCCGGAAAATTAGCCCAAGAGCTGGCCGATGCTTTCAATAATGTTGGTGATGCGATAAAAAAGAAAGAAGAAACTCATAAGATAGCCGAATCAAATCGCGCTTTCGCTCATTTCGCCTGGTAAAATTGTTATGGTCAGAGAATTTCCAATTGAAAAAAATCGCGACATTGGCTTTATTGCGCACATTGATGCTGGTAAAACAACCGTTTCCGAACGGGTGCTTTTTTATACCGGAATCTCCCATAAAATCGGCGAGGTTCACGAAGGAGCGGCGATTATGGATTGGATGGAACAGGAAAGAGAAAGGGGTATTACCATTACCGCTGCCGCCACTACTTGTTTTTGGACCCCGGGGGAATATTTGAACAAAGAATCAAAAAAAGAATACAGAATAAATATTATTGATACGCCTGGCCACATTGATTTTACTGCCGAAGTACAAAGGTCTTTAAGGGTTTTGGACGGGGCGGTGGTTATTTTTGATGGTGTGGCTGGGGTCGAACCGCAATCGGAGACTGTTTGGCATCAAGCCGACAAATTTAAAGTGCCCAGGATCGGTTTTGTGAACAAAATGGATAGATTGGGCGCAAGTTTCGAAAGAAGCTTCGAATCAATTTTGGAAAGATTAACCCCTAATGCAATCAGAATGCAGATTCCCATTGGTTTGGAAAGCGAACACAAAGGAATAGTCGATATTCTGACACAAAAAGCTTATTATTTCGAAGGAAAAAACGGAGAACAAATAATTGAAAAAGAAATACCCGATAATTTGAAAAAAGATGCAGAGAAATTCAGGCACAAATTAGTGGAAAAAATTGCCGAGCAGGACGAAGCTTTGACGGAAAAATATTTAGAAGGAAAAAAAATTACCATTGACGAATTAAAAAAGGCCTTGCGTCAGGCAACCATCGATTATAAATTGGTGCCGATATTTTGCGGCGCTGCTCTTCACAATATAGCAATTCAACTTTTAATTGACGCAATTATTTATTATTTGCCCTCGCCAGCGGATTTGTTGCCAGTAGAAGGGATTGAGCCAAAGACGGAAAAGAAAATTACCCGTGAATCATCGGACAAAGTGCCATTTTCCGCTCTGGCTTTTAAAGTTGCCAGCGATCCCTATGTTGGCAGTTTAACTTATTTCCGAGTTTATTCCGGAAAATTGGAAGCCGGTTCTTATGTTTTGAATACAGTCAGCGGGCAAAAGGAGAGGATTGGAAGAATTCTAAGAATGCACGCCAACCACCGTGAAGATGTTAAAGAAATCTATGCCGGAGAAATCGGTGCAGCAGTGGGATTGAAAGATACCACTACCGGTGATACTTTATGCGACCCCGATAACCCGATTATCTTGGAAAAAATTATCTTTCCCGAGCCGGTTATTTATATTTCTATCGAGCCCAAAAGTAAAGCTGACCAGGAGAAATTGAGCTTGTCTTTAAAGCGACTTTCTGATGAAGATCCAACCTTTAAGGTGCGAGGTGACGAAGAAACCGGTCAGACAATAATCTCCGGAATGGGAGAGCTCCACTTAGAAATTATAGTTGACAGAATGTTTCGGGAATTTGGCGTAGGCGCCAACGTCGGTCGGCCGCAAGTAGCTTACAAAGAAACCATTTTGGGCTCAGCCGAAGCGGAAGGGAAGTACATTCGTCAGAGTGGCGGTCGCGGTCAGTACGGTCATGTTTGGTTGAAGGTAGAACCCTTGGAGAGGGGCCAGGGATTTGAATTTGAAAACGCGATTAAGGGCGGGACTATTCCATCTGAATATATTCCGGCAGTGCAAAAGGGGGTCAAGGAAGCAATGGCAAAAGGAGTTTTGGCGGGTTATCCAGTAGTGGACTTAAAGGTTACTCTTTACGATGGTTCTTATCACGAAGTTGACTCTTCGGAAGCCGCCTTTAAGATTGCTGGTTCAATGGCTTTTCAGTCAGGCACAAAAATTGCAAAATTGGTGTTATTGGAGCCAATAATGAAAATTGAAGTAGTGGTGTCGGAACAATTTCTGGGCGATGTCACCGGTGATTTGAACAGCAAAAGAGCCAGGATTGAAAAGATGGGAGAAAGAGTTACCATGAAGGTTATTGACGCCAAAGTTCCTCTGGCTGAAATGTTCGGCTATGCGACCCAGCTTCGTTCTATGACCGAGGGAAGAGGCAGTTTCACGATGGAATTTGACCATTATGCTCAGGTTCCGGGAAATATTGCCCAGCAAATTATTGAAGGTAAAAAAAGGTAGCTACACTCATAAACAACTTATTCACAAATCAAGAAAGGTCGGCACTTGACCCTGCACTAAATTTTCGTTAATATATAGAACATCAGATTAATTTTGGTGAAACATCGAGTTAGTCGAGAATTTGGTGCAGGGTTGACTAAAAATTAATTAATCTTTAAACTAAAATTATTGTCAAATAAAAATTAATCGTTAAAACAAATAACAGTGGCTAAGCAACATCCACTTTGTTTCTTGCTTTCTGTTATTGTGTTGGCTAATTATTTATGCCAGAAAAATTTGAACGAACAAAGCCCCACGTTAATGTTGGTACCATTGGCCACGTTGACCACGGCAAAACAACTTTAACCGCTGCCATCTTAAAGCAATTGGGGCTCAAGGGTTTTAAAGCCCAGAAAAAAGGCGTCGATGATATTGATAACGCCCCGGAAGAAAGAGAGCGGGGTATTACTATCGCCTTGGCTCATGTTGAATACGAAAGCGAGAAAAGGCACTATGCCCATATCGATGCTCCTGGACACGCCGATTATATTAAAAATGTGATCACCGGAGCCGCTCAAATGGATGGTGCGATTTTGGTTGTTTCGGCTGCTGATGGTCCAATGCCTCAGACCAGAGAACACATTCTTTTGGCTTACCAGGTTGGCGTGCCGCAAATTATCGTCTTCTTGAATAAGGTTGACCAGGTTGATGATCCGGAATTGATTGATTTGGTGGAAGCCGAAGTTAGAGAACTCTTGACTAAATACAACTTTCCCGGAGACAAAACCCCAATAATTAGAGGTTCTGCATTAAAGGCGTTGGAAGCAAATTCTCCCGACTCAGAGGATGTAAAATGTATTTTTGAGTTGGTTAAGACTCTTGACGAATACATTCCTGAACCAAAAAGAGAAACCGATAAACCATTTTTGATGCCGATTGAAGACATCTTTTCGATTGAAGGAAGAGGGACGGTTGTTACCGGAAAAATTGAAAGAGGAATTGTTAAATTAAACGAGGAAGTTGAAGTTATTGGGATAAAACCAACTCAGAAAACCGTAATTACGGGCATTGAAATGTTCAATAAATCACTGGATGAAGGTATGGCAGGTGACAATGCAGGTATTCTTTTGAGGGGTCTTAAAAAAGAAGACGTGGAAAGAGGACAGGTTATCGCTAAGCCGGGAAGTGTAACTCCGCACACAGATTTCGAAGGAGAAGTTTATGTTTTGAGCAAGGAAGAAGGCGGACGTCACACCCCGTTCTTTAAGGGCTATAAACCGCAATTCTATATTCGAACCACTGACGTGACTGGCGATGTTATCGCTCTCCCCGAGGGAGCAGAAATGGTTATGCCCGGAGACACGGTAAAATTGATGATTAGGTTAATAAACCCCGTGGCCCTGGAAGAGAAACAGAGATTCGCCATTCGAGAAGGCGGTAAGACGGTTGGAGCTGGAGTTGTAACTAAAATCATTAAGTAACTTCCGAAGTTAAAATTTAAAAAGAAAACGCTAATTATAAATATTAGTAGTTATTTAATACATGGTAGCTAAAAAGAAAGAATCAGAAATTGAATCAGAAATTAAACAGCGTCTCAGAATAAAGATTAGAGCATTTGATCATAAAATTGTTGATCAATCAGCTCGTCAGATTATCGAGACGGCTGAGCGTTATGGCGCTGAAGTGATTGGTCCAATTCCTTTGCCGACACAGATTCAGAAATATACGGTTAACCGCTCCACGTTTGTTCACAAAGATGCCCGAGAGCAGTTTGAAATGAGGACCCATAAACGTTTGATTGACATTACCAATCCGAGTTCTAAAATTATTGACGCCTTAATGAATCTAAATTTGCCTGCTGGCGTAGACATAGAAATTAAGATTTAAGGTTGCATCTAAGCATTACATTCAAATTAAATGCGATCATGCAAATATTTTTTTCAATTCTGATTTGAGATTTTTAGGGATTTAAGTCTATTAAAAGCCGGGCTTAGTCCTGGCTTTTTAATAAAATTATAAAAATGAAATTTATTCTTGGGAAAAAACTTGGTATGTCGCAGATATTCGACAAAGAAGGAAGGAGTATCCCGGTAACAGTAATTGAGGCCGGCCCCTGTTTTGTTGCACAAATTAAAGATGAGAAAAAAGATAAATATAAAGGTATTCAGATTGGGTTCGAAGAATTGAAAGCAAAAAAAATTAAAAGATCCCAAAAAGACAAACCTTATAGATATATTAAAGAATTTAGATTGGAAAAAGACGAAAAATGCGATTTGAAAAAAGGAGACAAAATTGACGTTTCAATCTTTTCCGAGGGTGACAAGATTAAAGTCTCGGGTATTTCGAAGGGAAGAGGTTTCCAAGGGGTGGTCAAAAGACACGGGTTTAAAGGTGGTCCAGCTTCGCACGGCCACCGTCATGTTTTAAGAAGACCCGGTTCTATCGGTACCTCTTTTCCCGAAAGAGTAATCAAGGGTAAAAGAATGCCGGGACACATGGGAACGGAAAGGATAACAATTAAAAATCTAAAAATCGCTTTGGTTGATGTTAAAAATAATCTGCTTGCCGTTGTTGGCGCTGTTCCGGGTCCCATCGGCGGATTGGTGGAAATAAAAACGATTTAAATTATGTTGAGCGCACCCCTTTACAATTCAGAAGGAGAGCAGACCGGAACAATCAAGTTGCCGGAGAAGATTTTTGGTTTGAAAATAAATAGTGACTTAATTTATCAGGCAGTTAATGTACAATTGGCTAACCGGAGGAAGCACCTGGCTAAGACAAAGAACAGGAGTGAGGTTCGCGGTGGCGGTATAAAACCCTGGCGTCAAAAAGGCACTGGTCGTGCTCGTCATGGTTCAATCCGTTCGCCATTGTGGAAGGGCGGAGGAGTAACCTTTGGTCCAGACGACAAAAAAAATTTTAATCGAAGAATAAACAAAAAAGCCAGAAGAAAAGCTATTCTAATGATTTTATCTTCCAAGGTTAACGATAAAGAATTGATTGTTTTGGAAGACTTAAAATTGAAGGAGCCCAGAACAAGACTGATGGTAAATCTAATTGATAAAATTTTAAAGAATATCTCCGAGACGATGAAGCAAGGTAAAAAACCAAGCATTCTAATCACTCCATCTTTAAAGGATGGAAACATAATTAAGGCAGTTAGAAATATCCCTAACACAAAAATTATCCCGGTTTATAGCTTAAATGTTTTTGATTTGCTTTCTTTCAAATATTTATTTTTAGACAAAGAAGGAATTAAGACAATCGAGAAGATATATGGCACTACTTAAAAATATAAAAAATATTTTCAGGAAAAAAGAGAAAAAACCCGAAGTAAAAAAACCGGCGAAAAAGATTATTAAAAAAGAAGAGCCAAAAGTCGAGCCGGTAAGAAAGATATCTCCCAAAAAAAGACCGGGAGAGGTTTATCGAATTTTAAAAGAACCCCATATTAGCGAAAAATCAACTAATTTATTCGATGAAGGAAAATACACTTTTAAAATTTTTCCCTGGGCAAATAAAGTTCAAGTTAAAAAAGCAATAAGCGATCTTTATGGGGTAAGGGTCAAAGATGTAAGAGTTTTAAATATCAAGCCAAAAACCCGAACCCTAAAAGGTCTGGAGGGCAAGAAAAGAGGTTATAGAAAAGCAATTATTACCCTCGAAAGGGGAGAAAAAATAGAAATATTACCTCACTAATTTATGAAAAAATATAGGCCACTAACTCCAAGCAGAAGAGCAATGACCAAAGCCGACGATTCCCAACTCACTAAAAATGTGATTCCTTTGAAGTCTTTGTTAACGATAAAAAAATCGAAAGCCGGCCGCTCAAAAGGCAGAATTACGGTCAGACATCAGGGCGGCGGACACAAACAGAAATACAGATTTATTGATTTTAAGATGGCTAAATTTAATATTCCGGCGAAGGTTGAGTCCATCGAATACGATCCGAATCGTTCTTCTTTTATTGCTTTGGTGGTTTATAAAGACGGAGAAAGGCGCTATATTTTAGCTCCTCACGAGTTAAAAATTGGAGATGAGATTATTGTCGGAGATTCAATCCCTCTGAAATTAGCCAATCGTATGATGTTAAAAAATATCCCCGTTGGAACATTTGTCTATAATATTGAATTGATTCCGGGACAGGGAGGAAAATTAGTAAGAGCAGCCGGAAATTCTGCTCAGGTTATGGCTATTGAGGGCGGATACGCTCATTTAACCATGCCGTCTGGTGAAGTTAGAATGGTTCCCGAAAATTGTTCGGCCTCAATCGGTTCATTGTCTAATCCGGAGCATAAATTTGAGAATTTAGGGAAAGCCGGTCGAGCTCGATGGCTGGGAGTTAGACCCGCTGTCAGGGGTACGGCCATGAATCCATGCGATCATCCTCATGGTGGTGGAGAAGGAAGGGCGCCAATTGGTTTAAGAAAAGGACCCAAAACCCCGTGGGGAAAACAGGCGTTCGGGGTTAAAACAAGAAAAAGAAAAAAATACTCGGATAAATTTATAATTAAAAAAAGAAAACATCATGGCTAGGTCGCTTAAAAAAGGTCCGTTTGTGGACGAAAGATTGCTAGAGAAAGTTAAGGGATTAAAGTCGGGCAATAAAACAATAATTAATACCTGGGCACGGGCTGCTACCATTACGCCAGAAATGGTCGGTTTTACTTTCGGTGTTCACAATGGAAGGCAACATACGCCAGTTTTTGTTAGTGAAGATATGGTCGGCCATAAATTAGGTGAGTTCGCGCCTACCCGCAAATTTACAAGACATGGTGGGAAGATACAGAGAGAAATAGAACAGAAAGCCGCTGAAGTCGAAACCACTAAAGTCGAAGCTGCCAAGGATAATAAATAAATCAATTTATGGAGATAAAAGCCAAATTAAATTATTTAAGAATTGCTCCCAGAAAAGTTAGATTACTAACCGATTTTCTTAAGGGCATGGACACAAAAGAAGCCGAGAATCATTTAAGATTTATCCCTAAAAGAGCTTCTTGGCCACTTTTAAAATTATTAAAATCAGCTGTTTCTAATGCCGAAAATAATTTTAAATTACCGAAAGACGGTTTATACATTAAAAGTATTGTAGTTAACGAAGGAGTTCCGTTTAAGAGGTGGCATCCGGTTTCTCGTGGCAGAGCCTTTCCGATTATGAAAAGAGTAAGTAATGTTAACCTTATTTTGGGAATCAGGGAAGGAGCGACAATCAAAAAAGTAAAGAAATCTGAGTCAAAAGGCGAAGAAGTTAAAAAAGAAATCACTACCAAAAAGCCACAAATAAAAACCAGGGCTTCCAAGGAAATTGCCAGGGGATCAAAGATAGGCGGCTTAACTAAGAAAATATTTCGCAGAAAATCATTTTAATATTAAAAACATGAGTCATAGAGTCCACCCTAAAATTTTTAGAATAAAGAACATAGACGGTTGGTCATCCCAATGGTTTAACAAGAGAAAATACCGGGATTTTTTGGAGCAGGATTGTCAAGTTCGGGAATTTATTAGAAAGCAGTTAAAACAGGCTGCGGTTGATGAGGTAATTATAAAAAGATCAGCAAACTCAATCAATATTGTAATCAAGGCTGGACGGCCAGGAATTATTATCGGTCGAGGAGGAACCGGAATTCAAGATTTAAAAAGAGAGATAATCAAAAAAATATTCAAGGGAAAAATTAAAGGTCTGGATATTAAAATCGATGTTGAGGAAATTCCAAAATCAGGGATTCAGGCTGCGGTGATAGCTCAGGGAATTGCCGAGCAATTGGAGCGAAGAATGCCATTTAGAAGAGTTTTAAAGCAAACCATTGAAAAAGTAACGCAAAATCCCGAGGTGAAGGGAATAAAAATTTGGATCTCGGGTCGATTAAACGGCGCAGAAATGGCTAGAGACGAACAAATGAAAAAAGGAAGTCTACCCCTTCAAACCATAAGAGCTAACATTAATTATACTCAGACCAATGCCTACACTACTTACGGAGTAATCGGTGTAAAGGTCTGGATATACAAAGGTGACATTTTCGAATAAATATGTTACAACCACGTAAAGTCAAACATAGAAAGTGGCAAAAGGGACGTCGAAGAAAAAAGGGGTTGTCCAAAGCCGGGAACGAACTCGCTTTCGGAGCTTTTGGATTGAAGGCCGAGGGAACCTCTTGGATATCCAGCCGCCAAATCGAAGCTGCTCGTCGTTCGATGACTCATTTTGTTCAGCGCGGGGGTAAGATTTGGATAAGGATTTTTCCCGACAAACCCGTAACCACCAAAGGTACAGAAATACCCATGGGCGGCGGCAAGGGCAGCGTTGACCATTATGTTGCTCCAATAAAACCCGGTCGAGTGCTTTTTGAAATAGACGGGGTTTCCGAAGAGATTGCCCAGGAAGCAATGAGAAGAGCGGCTTTCAAATTACCAATCAAGGCAAAATTTATTAAAAGATAAACGTTTCTATTATGAAAACAAAAGAGTTGAGACAAAAATCAAAAAGAGAGTTTGAAGAAACTCTAATTAATTCAAGAGATAAATTAAGAGAATTAAGATTTAATCTGGCTGGTGGT
>CAYGVF010000045.1:0-2876 GCA_964353285.1 uncultured Candidatus Saccharibacteria bacterium
ATGGACAGCTTCCACCGACAACGTGGCAGTAAAAGGATATAAAGTATATAGAAATGGTGTTAAAATTACTGCTACCGGCGCAACCAGTTATCTGGACACCGGTTTAACAGCTTCAACTTCTTATTCTTATACTGTGGCTGCATATGACGCAGCAGGTAATATTTCCTCTCAGTCGGAATCGGTTTCAGCAACAACGCTCGAAGGTGCCACACAAGATACGGAAGCGCCATCAATCCCGACAAATTTGGTTGCAACGCCGATTTATTCATATAAGATAGGGCTTACCTGGTCGCCATCCACGGATAATGTGGGAGTAGTCGGATACAAGATTTACAGAGATGGGGTTAAAATTACAGCCACCACATCAACCAGTTACCACGATACCGGCTTAACTGCTTCAACCTCTTATTCATACACCGTAGCCGCATATGACGCCGCAGGAAACATTTCTGCTCAGTCAAATTCTGTCTCGGCAACAACACCGGCAGGAGCAGATACTACAGCGCCCTCAGTTCCGGCTGATCTTACGGCAACAACAGTTTCTTCTTCACAGATTAATCTTTCTTGGACGGTTTCTACGGATAATGTAGGAGTTGTCGGTTATAAAGTATACAGAGGGGGCGTGAAAATCGCTTATGCGAGCACGAACAGTTTTTCCGATACTGGTTTGACTGCTTCAACTTCGTATTCTTACAATGTGGCTGCTTATGATGCTGCGAGTAATGTATCGGGTCAATCAAATTCAGCTTCGGCAACAACTCTTGAGCTTTAAAACATTCGATTAATCTTTAAAAGCCCCGATTGCGGGGCTTTTAAACTTCTCCTGAATTTGATAAGATGAAAGCATATGGAAAAATTCGAAAAAGAAAAACCAATGAATTATGAACAAACCCCGGAGCAGATCCGGGAAGCTTTGGTTAAAGCCAAACTCGAAAATCTGCCAGTGGATTTGGTGATTTTATCATTAGATGGCGAACCAACAGACACGCCAGATCTTATAATAGATAAAATTGTAGGAGATATGCTTTATATGACTTACATAGATGATGATGGCGAATTTGGAGAATTAATTCCTCTCGAATTTTCTCGTATTAAAAAAGCGACAATTAGAAAGAAAGAGGAGAATAAAACCTAAAAAACCGCCTAAAACACTTGACAAATCCTGCTGGTATGATATAATGGATAATATAGAACCTTTGATTAAAAACCGGCCGGCAGGCCAAAATGCCCGGACAGTACCTCATTAAGAGGGTCCGGAATTGGCATGGCTGATGTGCCGATCCGGTAAGATACTTTGCCCCGGGGTTGCTGTAGCGACTCTCGGGGCATTTTTTATTTTCCTGCTTTTATTGACAAAAATTTAATTAGGAGCTATAATCGTAATATAGAAAAATCCAAAAAAGAGGAGGTTTAAAATGCCGCAAGTTTTTATGGTTATTGGTCCGGAATTCCATGAAAGATTCACCAAGGAAACCATTTATACGCTTATGAACATTATCGGCCAGAAGTTGATTAAGATCGTGGAAGACATATTCGGAATCAAGGGCAAGAATGATGTAGCCTTTACCGTTGTCCCAGCCATACATACTATCAACGAGGCTCCTATCCAAATCGAAATCAAATACACGGTCGGAGAAGACGAATACGGCAAAGGCGAGCCATTTGAGCCATCGAAAGAACAGAAAGAGCTTCTTGCTCAAGAGATTCAAAAGATTATGGCGAAGTATCCGCCTCAACCTTGTTCAGCTTCTGTCTGGATCAGGCCGCAGCGCGAATCTGTGTTCAAGAGTGCTTAGCGGCAAATTATCCGCAACAAGCCGGGTCTACGGATCCGGCTTTTTTATTTCCCGGCTTTGAAAATTACTCTGAATTTGATAGAATAAACGTATGGAATGTCAAAAGGAAAATAATTTAAAAACTTGTCCGTGTACTTATCCTGATTGTCCGAGAAAGGGGATTTGTTGCGAGTGTATCAGATATCATTTAAAAAATGATGAATTGCCGGGTTGCTGTTTCTCGAAAGAAGCGGAAAAAACCTATGACCGTTCATTCAAGAAGTTCACCCAGTTAAATAGAAATTCTTAATTTCTAATTTGCTTTGCAAATTATTTAACGGGGTAAATCGAAGAGAATAAATAAAGCAATATATGGAAAAAGGACCGACATTGGAGCCAAATAAAGAAATAAAGAAAAAACCATTGGGGAAAAGAATGGAAGCTTTGAAAGAAAGAGGATTTTATGTGGGTAGATATAAAGATGATGAGTGGACCCAATGCCAGACTTGTTACGAACAAGCCAACTGGTACATCGAAGGCAACGCTTATTGCAATAAATGTATGTCGCAAAAAGCAGACGAATTTGAGCAAATAGCCGATGAAACAGATAAGAAGAGAGAGCAAGAATAAGAATTAAAAATCTTATGGGAAAAAGATATCAAAACAGGGATCCACAGCTGGAAACTTCGGGGAAAATAATCGGCTGTTACGAAAGAGAATTTTATTGTTTTTCGAATTTTTCCAGTTTCTCGGTTAATTGGAAGGGGAGACTTTGGCAAACTTCCGAGCACGCCTATCAAGCATCGAGATTTATGGGTGAAAAACCCAAGATTGTCGAACAAATATTTAGAGCAAAATCCGCACACGACGCTTCTAAAATTGCCAAAAAAAATTTGAGAAAGGATTTCGGAAAATATAGGGCCAAAGACATGGAAAACATGGAAGATATTATTAGGCATAAACTGGAACAAAATCCGTATGTAATGCATAAGTTGATGCAAACGGGAAAAAGACTTATTGTCGAAGATTCTCCGAAGGATGATTTTTGGGGATGGGGCCCGGACAGAAAAGGAAGAAACGAACTGGGGAAAATTTGGATGA
>CAYGVF010000046.1:0-4463 GCA_964353285.1 uncultured Candidatus Saccharibacteria bacterium
CAAACCATAGGCACTTTCCAATGCCTTGTAGCCGGTCAAATTATGCACTACCGGACAAACTCCGCAAATTCTACTGGCGATTTCCGGCAATTCCTCGTCCGTTCTGCCTCTTAAAATTCCCTCGAACAATCGTGCACCCTCCTCGATTTTAATTCTGGCGCCTTTAACATCGCCCCTGATAATGTCAGCGGTAAAACTCGCGTGCCCTTCGATTTTCGCAATGTGGTCGATTCTAATTTTCATTTTTTTACACTATTTTTAATGATTTCGTTTTTCTCTCCGAATCTTTCCATGATCATTTCGATTTCTTTATCGTGTAAATGGGCTTTGTATTTCAAGGCTTTTTTCATTGCCTCCAAATTGATTCCTTTTCTCGGACCGCGGCACCCGTCGCATAAAAAATTACTTGCTGGACAAGGCGCGCCGCAACCAGCCAAACTAATCGCGCCCAGACAGGGCTTTCCTAATAATAAAAGGCAATTTTTATTTCTTCTTATGCACTCGTCGCAAACCGGATTCTGGGGAATTGATGGAATTTTTCCTGTTTCCAATAATTTGTTTATCAAGCTGAAAAATTCCTCCTTGTTTATCGGACAACCGGGAATTTCCAAATCCACTTTAACCAGTTCTTTCACCGATTTGATATTCGGGTTATCGATACCGCGGATATTGGGATAAACATATCTGATTAATCTGTTTTTATCGCCCCGGTAATCTTTCATTTCCTGTACTCCACCAACGCAGGCACAAGCGCCCAAAGCAATCAAGATTTTCGATTTATTCCTCACGATTTTCAATCGTCTGTACTGTTCTTTAGTAATCGCCGTTCCCTCAACAATGGCAATATCGTATTTTTCCACATCGGGCAATTCTTCAGCTAAACGAAAATCGCCAATATTCACTTTGGTCAAAAATTCCAAGAATCTTTCACCTAAATCGAAAATAGAAACCTGACACCCCTCGCAGCAGGTTAAAGACAATATTGCGATAACCGGTTTCTTCTCCATAAAATTAATTATAACACAGATAAAGAAAGACCTCGCAACTTATTTTTGCGAGGCCGTTAGCTGCTCATTGAACAGTTCGATTGCCTCTTTTGTTTTATTGTGGAGCAACAACATTTGCTCTTCTGCCAGCGTTTCTCGTCCAAGATTAACGTGAAAACTGATCCAGTCGTTTATTCGAACTTCTTCCAAAAACCCTTTCTTTATCTCAATTTTTCGATCTACTAAACTAAATCTGTTATCTTGCCAAATTAAAGCCTCATAATCAACTATCAGCCCTTCGTCTGTCAGTTTCTCGATTGTGCCCCAAGAGGTTTTACACTCATCTCGAGAGATTAAATCTGGCATAGGATTAGTCAAAACAGTAAAATTATGAAAAAGAAAAAGGTTTTTACCCTGAACTGAAATCAGTTTTGTTAAATCGTTTCCGATCCAATAGGCTCTTACAATTTCTTCGGCAAAAGGATCTTTTATCTCGTTGTTTTCAGCAATCAAACAATACCAATTATAAGAAACCAATTTCTTTAATGCTTCAGCTGTTTCTTTTTGTCCTTTCCCTGTCTTGATAAATTTTGCCAATAATTCGTTAATCTGAAACACCTTTGCTTTTCGGCAATCATAACTATAAAGAGCACCGAGTTTTAATCCCTCCAAACTCATTTTTTCCTCCTTGCCCCGTCGGATGACTGGGGCTTTCTTATAAATTTTAATGTTTCTTCAGCTTCTTGAGCTGAGATTTTTTTGATTATAAAACCATTACTGATTATGGCATAATCGTTGATCTTGATGTCTTTTACTAATTCCGTGCCCACTTCTTCTCTCTTGTCCTGAAAATCAGCAATGGCTTTGTTATTTTTAATCTCCAAAATTTTATAAGGAATACTTAAGCACATATTTAGAGGTGCTTATCGGCCAAACTGGCTGCGGCAAAGGCCTCGGGTTTAATTTTGACAAAAAATCCGCTTCCTTTAATCATTCCCACGATTTCTCTAATCATTTCCCGAGTAGGCCCTTTCTGTCCGATATCCACGTGAATTTCCAATTCATTCGTAAAAATAATTTCTTCATTTGAACTATCTGTATTTTTCTCCAAGGCTTTAAACGTCTCGGTTAATGATTTGCTCATGTCGAGTTTAACATGATGAAGCTCCAATTCTGTTTCCATTAAAGCGCCGGCCAAGGCCAAAGAAATCACCGCTTCTTCGTAAATCCTGGTTCTTAAATCCATTTTCCGCTCTTCATAAATCCTCGACCAAAAATATCTTCCTCCTTTTCCTATTCTGTGAACGGCTACCACGCAAACAAATTCCACTCCTTTTTCTCTGACTTCCGAATCGGTTCCGATCACTATCTTGTATTTTGCCTCCGGAATTTCTTTTTTATAATCAATCAACTCTTGAATAACTCGACTTAAATTCAGCATCCCTCTACTGGGGCTATGAAAAACTCCTCCTTTTATCAGGTTTTTTATATCGTCCAAATTCATATGAATATTTTAAGGCCTGGTCTCGGCGTTCTCTTCTTTTGGTTCTTCCTCAATGGGAATCTGTTCAGGTTGTTTTGGTGGGCCCAACTCCGAAGAACCAAGGGCCGGAAGCCCGGCTTTCAAATTAGCGATAATCTGTTTGATTTGAGCGTTATCGGGGTTCAATTGAGCGATTCTATCAAATTGATCAATGGCCGATTCTTTGTCGCCCTCCCGGTCATAAATTAAACCCAGAAAATAACGCGCATTAGAATAGTTATCGTCAATTACAATAGCTCTTATAAATTCGCCTTTGGCCTTGTCATATTTCTGGGCCTTGTAATAAAGTACACCCAACTGAAAAGCAATTCCTGCGTCTTTCGGCAAAAGCTGTCTGTTTATTTCCATCTTGGCAATAGCCTCATTTGATTTCCCTTGTTGGTCATAAATTACCGCACTCTCAAAATGGGCAGGCGCGTAATCGGGCTTAACCGAAATTGCCTTGTTGAACTGCTCCAAAGCCTGATTCAAATAGCCGTTTATTGTCTCCTGAGTAGCCTTATCCTTCTTCCCTTGCCTGGCTAACAGCGTAGCTCTATTGACTAGTACTCTACCCAATTCGGTATAAGTATACGGATTAGATGGTTCAAGTTTTGCTGCTTCTTCGTAAGAATCTTCTGCCCAAGTATCGGCTCCATTTACAAAACCTATGACTTGCCTGTAAACCTGACCTCTGACCAGCCAATTGGCAACATTTTTGGGAGACAAGGTAGTAGATCTTACCGCTGAATTAATAGCATTAATGGCATCTACCTGAATTAGATTTAAACGCTGCTGAGCATTCAGATTGGCCATTTGCGAATCACGAGTCATCTTAAGGATAAAAAGCTGAGAAAGAATCTGATATGTCCTGTCTTCATAGGGATTGATTACGGTTGCTCTTATTATCTTGTTTATGCCTTTATCCAAGTCCCCTTGTATCTGAACCAAGTCCAACCCCTTCTTATAATTTATTTCCGCTACAAATCTTGTTCCCTCAATATAAATGAAACCAACCATCAAAACCATTATAACCACAAAGGAAAAGCTTCCGATAAGAAGAATGGTAGGCGATTTTCTCAGGTTATAGATTTTTTCCTTGAACACAGAACTTTCGGCCAAATAAATACTGAGCAACAGCCAAAAAACAAACATTAGCGTAATATTTTGCGGATAAAGGAAAAAGACGACAGCCAAACCCAACCAGCCAGCAAACAGGCCTATCTCCAAAAATTGCTTTAACATATTATCCCCTTCTCCGCCAACTGCTTTGAGTAGATTTTTTACAGCTAAATAAATAAAAAGCAATAAAATCACTCCAAAGGATATTATTCCAACAAATCCCAAATCTGCTACTATCGTAAAAAACTCGGAAGGAGGATTGGCAAATCTTATGTTCCAAAAAGCTGTTCGATTAATTGCTTCTGGCTTATATTTGGAATAACCTACAACAAAACTCTCCGGACCGTTTCCTAAAACCGGCTTATCTTTCAATGCCTTAGAAACAACCGCCCAACCGCCCCGATAATTTAAGCCTACCTCTACGGGCAAATTTGGTCTAAAGGGTATAATCGGTCTGAAAAACATAAAGATTAAAGCAATTGCTAAGATTGCTATCGGCCAAGCAAGCCAACTAACGCTCTCTTCTAATTTTACTATTCTCATTAATCCAAAAATGAGAATAACCGCTAACCCTACTATCAAAACCAGCCACAAAATCCAAAAATTCAGATTAATCAAAACCACCAAATTGAGCAACCCCAGAATCACCAAAAAAATCTTTATGTTAATTCTCTTAACTACAAATAAAAGAGCGGTTACCAAAGTCAAAACAGTGGCAGAAAAAATACCCATCGTATTCGCTGTTCCTACGGTGTTTAAAGAAGCCAATTTGGCAAAGACCCAAGGAAAAATAAATCCGCCCCAAATCTGCATCAGACCTAAAAACGTAGTAA
>CAYGVF010000047.1:0-2759 GCA_964353285.1 uncultured Candidatus Saccharibacteria bacterium
CCATCCCCTAAGTTCCCATAAACATCTTTTTAAAAAAGAAGTCGTTTCGATAAAGGATATAGATAAAAGCAAAATTAACAAGAAACTGAAAATTGCCGGAGTAATCACCAAAATCACCAAATTCATCACCAAATCCGGAAAACCGATGCTTTTTGTGGGCATTGAGGATTTGACCGGAAAAATCGAGGCATTGGTTTTTGCCGGAACACTGGAAAGAAATCCGATTATCTGGCAGGAAGGAAAAATCGTGATTATTTCCGGCCGCATCAGTGACAAAGACGAACAATTCAAAATCCTCTGCGACGAAGCAGAAGAACTGTCAGCCCAAGGCTGATCCGCCTCGGGTGGAAAAACATAATAAATTTTAATAATTAATAATTTTTACAAATATGATTCACATTTATGATTTACCTTTATTATTAATTTGTTTACTTTTTGTTCTAATTATAAATTTTATAATATGGGGATTACTGTTTCTTATTTTTTTCAGAAAAGATAAAAATATATTTAATTTAAGAAATTTTTTAATTACCTTAATATTCATTACAGTATTAGTGTTTGTGACCGGATTTATTTCTCAAGCCATCACAAATACAATAGAAAGTCAGGATTACTTCTATTTCTCGGATACCTTTCTTATCCTTCAAAAGGTTTTGGTTAATTTTGCTTTGATGCTTATCCTTTATTGGCTTATTTGTAAACGTTATCTTAAGGCAGATCGTATAAAATCTTTTTTTGTGAGTTTAATCTTGGCTATTTTAACTGTTATACCTTCCTATATAATATCTCTTCAGTTTTTAGGAGAAGGATTTAGACTGGGATGATAAATGTAATTCAAAATCCTCTGCGACGAAGCAGAAGAACTGTCAGCCCAAGGCTGATCCGCCTCGGGCGGAAAGACGCAATAAATTTTAATAATTAATAATTTTTAAAACATATGGAAAACAAAGCATCGGTTGTAGTCATGGCCATAATAATTGCTGTGGTTCTGGTCGCAATTGGCGGAGGAATTTGGTATTACACGACACTAAATCGTAATAATTCGAAGATATGTCAAAATCTTTGGTGGTATGACGATGAACACGCAACCTGCCAAGAACCAAAACAATTCTGCGGCACTTATATGTATCAGGGACTTGAGGTATTTGAAACAAAGGCGAATTGCGAGCAAAATATTACCCTAAAAGATGAAATTACGGACTGGAAAACCTACAAAAACGAAGAATTAGGATTTGAATTGAAATATCCTACTGATTGGAGAGTTGCAGAAATTAAGGGTGGCGGCGCTATCGGTGCTGGGTTTGGTCCCAAATCTAAAGTAGAAGACACCTTATTTGGGGTTATTATCGTTTCTGAAATACCAACATTGGGAACCAAGGGGGCTAATTATGAAATCACAAAAGTAGATACGGTTTCTTTTGGTGGTTATCCGGCTAAAAAAGTCTATACAAAGAATCTTTCTGTTGGTAAGGAATGGGCACGTTTGTATATTGAAAAAAACGGGAGCATTTTTTCAATAGGTCAGCCGACATTAAATAATTCAAATTTTCCTTTCGAAAACAAATACAATAATATTATTAACCAAATTCTCTCCACCTTCAAATTCACCAAGTAAAATCATATGAAAATTGAGACAATTAGACATTCGATAAGCCATATTATGGCAAATGCAGTAAAAGACATTTTTGGAAATGTTAAATTTGGCATTGGGCCGACAATCGAGAATGGGTTTTATTATGATTTTGGACTAAACCAAACTCTGACCCCGGAAGATTTGCCGAAAATCGAAAAACGAATGCGTGAGATAATTAAACAGAATGTAAAATTCGAGAAAAGTTTCGCCACCAAAGAACAAGCCAAGAAATTATTTGCCGAACAGCCGTATAAATTAGAACTGATTAAGGATTTAAAAGCCAAAAAAGCCACAATTTACAAATCCGGTAATTTTACCGACTTATGCGCCGGACCGCACGTCAAATCAACCCTTCAATTACATTCAGGGCAAGGCAAAGAAATTACCGATGCTTTCAAACTGATAAAAATCGCCGGTGCTTACTGGCGCGGAGACGAGAAAAATCCAATGCTGCAGAGAATTTATGGCGTGGCATTCAATACTAAAAAGGAGCTTGATGATTATCTGAAACAAATCGAGGAAGCGGAAAAAAGAGACCACCGTGTGCTTGGCCAAAAACTGGATTTGTTCAGCATTGACGAAGAAGTCGGCCCGGGACTGATTCTCTGGCATCCTAAAGGCGCAATTTTACGCCAAATCATCGAAGATTTTTGGATAAAAGAACATTTAAAAAATGGCTATGAAATTATCCGCAGTCCACACGTCGGCAGAATAAAACTCTGGCAAACTTCGGGTCATACCAATTTTTACAAAGAAAATATGTTTGGTCCGATGGAGGTTGAGGGCGACAAATATCTGATTAAACCAATGAACTGCCCGTTTCATATGAAGATTTACAAAACCCAGACCAGAAGCTATCGCGACCTGCCTTTAAGATGGGCGGAGTTGGGAACGGTTTACCGCTATGAACGCTCGGGAGTTTTACACGGCTTGGTTAGAGTGCGCGGCTTTACCCAAGATGATGCCCACATAATTTGTACGCCAGAACAATTAGCCGATGAAGTGATGCGCGCAGTAAAATTTGGTATTCAACTGCTCAAAACTTTCGGATTTAAGGAATACGGAATCTATTTGGCTACCCGACCGAAAGATTTTGTCGGCACAACCAAAAACTGGGAAAAAGCCA
>CAYGVF010000048.1:0-9799 GCA_964353285.1 uncultured Candidatus Saccharibacteria bacterium
CGATTTTTCAATTACGGTTGGTATTAAATTCATATGATTTGCGTTTCTTTTTCAATTAACCCAAACACTTTTTCGTTCCTAAGCACTTCTCTAGTATACTCCCTTAAGGCGTTGAGGTCAATATTTTTCTCAATTTCTTCGATGCTCTGATAATCTTTTAAATCTTGATTAATTCTCTCCGTGAGCTCTTCTTCGGAAATCTGAATATTTTCTTTGTCGGCAATCGCCCTTAGACAGGCTGCAATTTTAATTCTCTTTCCGGCCTGGGCCAACCAATCTTTTTTAAGATCGTCTCTGGTCTTTTTTATTTCGCTTAGATATTTCTCAAAGTCTAGCCCCAGACTTTCTATGGTAAATTTCAGTTCCTTCTCCATAACTTCCAATTCCTGATTGACCAAAACATCGGGAATTTCCATTTTTGAATTCTGGGCCACGGTTTCGATTAATTCCAATCTTATTCTTTGTTTTTCTTTCAGTTCTTTCTCCCGCAATAAGCCGTCTTCTATGTCTTTCCTTAGAACGGACAATGATTCGAAATTACCCAAAGAACGGGCAAATTCGTCATTTAGGGCCGGGATTTCTCTTTCCTGAACCAAATTCATCTTTACCTTGAAATCGAGACTTTTATCCGCAATTCTTTTGTCTGGCCAATTTTCCGGCACTTTTAAAGAAAATTCTTTTTCTTCGCCGGATTTCATGCCTTCTAATCTTTCTTCAAAACCCGGTAAAAACCGTCCTTCGCCCAAGATTAGAGGATGATTTTTGCTTATGCCATCTTCTATCTTGATATTTCCGTGTCGAACCTCAAAATCTATTTCTACCCCGTTACCTTTCTTTGCCGGCTTATTCACGGTAATTATTTTTGCCCGAGATTGAATTAAATATTCTAAAGATTTCTCCAGCTCCTCTTTGGATACTTTCAAATCTTTTTTTCTGATGGATAACCCCTTATAATTCGCCAACTCTATCTGAATTTCTATTTTATTCGATTTTTGTTCATTTTTTTTCATCTGTTTTTTCTTCCTTCTTATCTTTCTTGGTTTTTTTGGTTTTCTTTTTGGTTTCTTTCTCTGCTTTGGCCATTTCCTCGCTTTTAACGTCTATTTTCCAACCGGTTAATTTTGCCGCCAACCTCACGTTTTGGCCTCTCTGGCCAATAGCCAAAGAAAGTTGATCATTGGGCACAACAACCGAAGCAATTCTGTTTCTCGCATCAAGCTCAACATCTAAAACCTTGGCTGGCGAAAGAGAATTACCAACATATTTATCCATATCCTCGTTCCATTCAATAATATCTATTTTTTCTCCGCCCAACTCGTTAATCACCGTTTGAACTCGGCTTCCTTTTTGGCCAACGCAGGAGCCGACCGGATCAACTCCTTCTTCCTCGGAATAGACAGCGATTTTTGTTCTTGAGCCCGGTTCTCGGGCAATGGATTTAATCTGCACAGCACCCGTGGAGATTTCCGGAACCTCAATTGCAAAAAGCCGACTAACTAACTTAGGATAAGCCCGAGAAAGAATGATATTCGGCCCTTTCGGGGTTTTTTCCACTTTTAAAATATAAACCCTTAATCTTTGGCTAATAAAATATCTTTCTCCGGGAATCTGTTCCTCGGGAAATAAAACGCCACTAGTTTTTCCGATATCCAAAAATATATTTCTTCCTTCGATTCTTTGCACGATTGCGCTGACAACTTCGCCTTCCTTATTGGTATATTCGTTATAAATAACGTCTCTTTCCGCTTCTCTTAGACGTTGCACAATAACCTGCTTTGCTGTTTGAGCCGCGATTCGGCCGTAATCGGTGTGGGCTTCAAGTTTTATCTGAATCTCATCACCTGGCTTGGCTCCTTTTTTAATTTTCTGCGCATCATCAGCCATCATATGCTTAAAAGGATTAAATCTGATTTTTTTATCCTCCGTAGTCCCGACATCGGTCAAGACGAAGGAGGACTTCTCGCCCTCAACTTCAAATTCTGCTTCTTCCTCGGTTACCGGCGCCTCCTCTTTCAGCATGTCTTTATTGACAACCAGAAAAACCTGGAAAACTTTTATTTCTCCGGTTTTAGGGTCGAATTTAACTTTAATATTCTGTCCTTTCTTGCCGTAATCCTTTTTATAGGCAGCGGCAATTGCCATTTCCAGGGTTTCGATAATCTGCTCCTGGGCAATCCCTTTTTCTTCGGCGATTTGATTTAAAGCCAATAAAAATTGTTTCTGGTCCATATTTTTTTAAAGGTCCGACCTTGGTCGGACCTGTCAATGATTAAGAATTAATGATATTCTTGAAAAATTTACTTGTCAACCCCTTCGGTCAAATTGCCTATTTTTCTCAATACGTTTTCGGCTTCCTCTCCTTTGCCTTGTTCGTATAATTTTTGAGCGACCATTTGTAAGCCATGAATATCCCTCTCTCTGATATAATGCTGGGTTGCGCCAATCAAATCTCCTCGTGCCAAGGCGATGTCTCCGTCATCTAATCTTACTCTGTTTTCCTCAAATGATTCTTCTGACCTCATGATTCTATTGTATGTATTTTAATAAAAATCTGCAACCGCGTTCTCAATGTGGCGAATATCGAATGACCCATCACGGTAGGTTTCGACTGCCAGAATATCGATTTGCCAAGAATTATCCATCAGTTTATTTTTCGACAAATAGATTTGCGAAAGTTTGATTAATTTTTTCTGCTTCTCGAGAGTGATGTTGTCTTCGGGCAAAAATTCCGATGGCCCGGTTTTTAATCTTGTTTTCACTTCGCAAAAAATGATATTTTTGTCTTTCTCGGCAATAATATCCAATTCTCCCAATTTGCTATATCGGAAATTTTTATCCAAAATCTTATAGTCCTTATCTCTTAAATATTTCTCGGCAATTTTTTCCCCAACATCCCCTAAATCCTTTTTCTCCCGCATATTATTCTTTCTGATTTAATTTTTCCGCAATTGCTTCGGCTCTTTCCAGTCCTTCTTTGCTTCCGATATCCGTCCACAGGCCCCGGTGAACATAGGCAATCAACTGACTATTCTTTGCCAGTTCTGGAAAAAAGCATTTTTCAATACTAAAGGCTTCGTTCTTCTTTGCTTTAATGCACTTGAGCTTGAAAATTTCCGGGGATAAAACATAGAATCCGGCATTAATATAACCGGAATGTTGATACTCGGGTTTTTCAATAAATTCCACCACCCGATTATTTTTCACCTTGACCAAGCCGAGTTCGGATGCGTCCTGGGTGTAAAATACCGCCATTGCCCCCAAAACTTCCTCGTAAGAAAGTCGCTTTCTAAGTGGAGGAATATTCGTAAACGGCGGCAGAGAGAAAAACCTTGGCTTGGAACTGTTCTTCTTATAAAGCTTAATATAATCCGACAGATTTACATTGGTTAAAACATCGCCATTCATTACCAAGAAATCTTTTTCCAGATCTTTGGCTATATTTTTGATTGCCCCGCCGGTTCCCAACGGCTTTGGTCCGATAATATATTCCATGCCTGCAACCCTGCCTCTTTTTCCGCTGGTTTTCGCCTTAGGATCTTTTTTCTTTAAATATTTTAAAATCTCTTCGGCTTTATAAAATAAACCTAAACAAATATCATCGTCCAATTTATATTTCTTTAATAAATCCAATTGGTATTCTAAAAGAGCTCGGCCTTTAACCTCTATTAAGGACTTAGGGATGTTTTTCAATTTTCCCGGCAGATTGGTTTTCCCGCCTGCCAAAATTATGACTTTCATATTCGGAAATTTAATTCCAAGAATTCATTATAGACCCTGAAATTCAAAAGTCAACCCTTCACCTTTAATTAAAGATGAAGGGTAAAACTTTTTGTGGACCTGGGCGGGATTGAACCGCCGTTTCGGCAATGCGAATGCCGTGTTCTACCACTAAACTACAGGCCCTTTGTTATTTTAATTTTATAACTTTAGCGGTTTGCGATGACCTTCTCACCAATGCTTCGGTCCCTTCTTTAAGTTCAATGCACTCTTTTTGATTGTCCGCATAAACCACTGCCGGACCGCGGATAATCTGAATCTTTATCTCACTGTCGTCACGAACCACCATATGGTCGGCCTGCTCCGTACTGTTATTAAAAGCAATGCCGATGCCAACCTCAAAAAAACTGTCCGTGATACTTCGATAATAAGCGGTCGAGCCGAATGGGGTAGCAATTACTATGCCGTCTCCGATAATCTCGTTGCCTATAAGTTTATTGTTCAATAAAAGATGATAACGAACGGCGTGGCGAGCATCCTGATTGTGAATAATTATATCGTTTATTGCGCAAAGAATTTTTCCCTCGGCTTCTGCTTCCAACTTTAAAAGTTCTTCCAATTCATATTCGTTGTTGGCTATTTTTTTCAAAATTTCTTCGTTGCTTAGTCTGGAACATTTTTTGCAAATTTTTCCGCTGTTTAGAATAATCTTAGGCAAACCGGGGAAATAATGCTCGGCCCTTATCAATGTTCCGTCTCCGCCATAACTGATAACGATATCTGGCTCACTTTCTGTAATTTCAAAATTGAAACTCTTTACCAGTGGCTCAATTTCATTTTTATGTTCTCCAAAAATTAAAACTTTCATTTTTAAGAAGATTATTCGTGTCTTAATGCTTCGATTGGATTTAATTTTGAAGCTTTCCTGGCAGGGTAAATTCCGAAAACCAAACCTACCAAAGCAGCCACGCCAAAAGCCAAAACCACTGCGCCAAAAGGCATCACGAATGACCAATTGGTATTCAAAACCTTACTCAGAACAATCGCGGCGGTCAAAGAAAACATCAAACCGATAATAAAACCAATCAGTCCGCCGAATAGAGTCAAAGCAATCGACTCGATTAAAAATTGTTTCAGAATATCCTTGTTTCTTGCGCCGACTGCTTTTCGCAGACCGATTTCTCTGGTTCTTTCGGTCACCGAAACCAGCATGATGTTCATAATTCCGATTCCGCCGACAATCAAGGCAATCGCGGCAATCGAAGAAAGAAAAGCGGTTAAAACTCCCGTCACCTGCTTGACCATATTCGCCGCTTCAACCTGGCTCATTACCTTGAAATCGTCTTTGGCTAAATCTCCTTCGGGATTATAAATGTTGTGATTTTCCCTCAAGGCCAAACGGATATTTTCGATTAAAGGATCGATAGCGCTTTCGCTTTTTGCTCTAACGGTAATCGCATTTAAATAGTCTGTGCCCAATAAAAGTTTCTGGGCAGTGGTTACGGGAACATATACGTATTCATCGAAATTCTGAAACATTTCCATTCCCCGTTCTTCCATTACCCCGATTACTTTCAAATTGGTTTTTTTGATTCTGATTGATTTTCCGATCGGGTCTTCTTCGCCGAACAAGTCTTCGGCAATCTTATGACCCAGAGTAGCTACTTTGGCGATTGACCTGACATCGTCTTCGCTGACATCCCGTCCGTTAACCGCGTGCCAGTCATCCATTTCATACGCTTCCGGTGTAATGCCGATAAAGGTGATTTTTTCGTCTTCGTTGCGATAAATTGCCCTACTTGAGCCGTAAACCATGGGATAGGCAAGATCTACCAAGGGGTCTTTTCTGATTGATTCGAGGTCTTTTAATTTAAGGGTTTTAATGGTCATTTCTTCCAAGGCCATATCCATACTGAAACCCCCTTTAGGGTCGAATGAACCGGGTTCAATATAAATACTGTTCGCACCGATACTTTGAATTTGGCCCAAAATCAGACCCTGCGCGCCTTTGCCCAAAGACATCATAATGATTACCGCGCCAACACCGATAATAATTCCCAGCATAGTTAAAAATGTCCGGCTTTTGTTCGCCTTCAAAGCAGTAAAAGAAATTTTTATCAAATCCTTAAAGCGCATTAGATTAATTAGGTTAATTAGAAATTAGGTTAATTATTTAAGTAATCCGTCCTTGGCTGTTCTTCGATGGCTAACCGTCTCGTCGCTGATTATTTGACCGTCTTTCAGTTTGATAATTCTTTTCGCCATTTCGGATGTATATTGTTCGTGAGTAACCAAAATTATCGTATGACCTTTGTCATTCAAATCCTGTAAAATCTCCATTATTTTTTGTCCCGACTTGCTGTCCAAATTTCCGGTCGGCTCGTCGGCAAAAATAACCGAGGGATTATTGACAATTGCCCGGGCAATCGCCACTCTCTGCTGTTCTCCGCCGGAAAGCTGATTCGGATAATGGGTGACGCGATGGGACAAATCCACGGCCGCAATCGCTTCTTTGGTTCTTTTGACTTTTTCCTGTTCCGGCATCTGGCTATAAATCAAAGGCAATTTTACATTATCCAATACTTTCGTTCTTGGAAGAAGATTAAAAAACTGAAAAACAAAACCCATTCTTTTGTTACGGATAAAGGCCAGCTCATCGTCGGACAATTCGTCGATGCCCTGATTTTCGAATTTATAAACGCCCGAGCTCGGCCTGTCCAAAAACCCCAAGATATGCATCAAAGTTGATTTGCCCGAGCCGGACGGTCCCATAATCGCCACGAATTCTCCTTCTTTGACAGTAAAAGAAACACCGTCTAAAGCGGTGGTTACGACCGAATCGTCTCGATATTCTTTTTTCAATTTTTTAATGTCAATCATTTTTGGGAATTTTTAAGATAAAGCACAATTTTGTCTTTTTCTTTCAATCCAAAAGTGATTTCAATTTCTCCTTTATTTCCTTTTAATCCCGTTCCCACTTCTATTTCCTTTATTTTATTGTTGTCCAAGATTCTGACGAATCTTTTGCCGTTTTTATTGACTACTGCCCGCTGGGGAACAATTAAAACTTTATCTTTTTTGGCGGTCTGAATCAAAATGTCGGCAGACATGCCTGATTTCAGGCGAGGGTCGGTTTTGTCGAATAAAACCTTAATGCGGTAATAAACCACGCCGTCAATCACTGTCTTTCCCGTGTCTACCTCTACCACTGTTCCTTCCCATTCTTCTTCGGCAAAAGCATCCAGGGTAATTTTTACCGGATTTTCCGGATTGATTTTACCGATGTCTGCTTCGGAAATATCCGCTTCAATTTGAAAATTATTCGGAGAAATCAGAGAAACAACATTTTTACTGTTGGCACTGACTATTTCTCCGATTTTCCCGTCTGTTTTTGTCACTGTGCCGTCAAAAGGCGCAATAACGCTATTGTCTTTCAGTTTCTGGCTATATTCTTCCGTGTTGGCTTTGTATTTTTCCACATCGGCTTGATAAACCGCAATATCGACATCTCTTGGCGCGGCTTTTATTTTGCCCAAATCAACTTTGGCTTTATTGTAAGCGCTTTCAGCAGTATTGATATTCACCCGATTGGTGATTTTCTGGCTGCTGACATTGCTCTGGGCAGTGTTGATATTGCTGTAAGCGGTATTATTATAACTAATATCCGTATCGATTGTTGTTCTATCCGTAGAGGAAACGTTTTCCCTGACAGTCGCATCGGTCATCGCTGTTTTAGTGTAGTCCAGAGCAGCGATAACTTTTTGCAATGCTGTTTTCATTATCGATAGAGCTGTATCGATATTTTCCTGACTCGAATTGTCCACTGCCTTAACCACCAAATCCTCTGCTCCATCTATGCTTGCTGTTCCGTAAAAAGCATCCTCGGCTTTGCTTTTTTTGTCTTTAAAGGTTGTTTCCAAGGAGGTGCTGCGATAAAAATAAACTTTTTCCATGTCTTCCAAATCAGCCAGGGCTTTGTTTGCCTTGCTCGAGGCATCGATAAGGTAAACCAGAGCGGAATTATAGTCGTCTGCCAAGTCGTTTTCTGCCTTATCGCGAATATCATCGAGGGAAATTTTGGCATTTTCCAAAACCTGTTCATAAACTTTGATTTCCTCGTTCGTTGCTCCGGCTAATAGCTGGTCCAGCTTCGCTTTGGCCTGGTTATAACTGGCCTGTGCCTGAAGATACTGGCTGTAGATTTCTCCGCTTTCCAGCCTGGCCAAAACAGTTCCTTTTTTAACCTTGTCTCCGACTTTTACCGAAATATTCTCGATTGTGCCCGCGTTTTTGAATTTTAATTCAATATCGTCAGCCGCCTCAACCGTGCCATTGGAAGATACGTCCTCGACTACATCACTGATTATTACTTCCGCAAGCTCATAAGTCAAAGCTTTTTTGTGAAAAACAATAAACCCGACAATAACCAAAACAACGATTAAAACAAGACCAAGGATTATTTTGGTTCTTTTCTTGGCTTTTCTCAACCTGTTCAATGCTTTGCGCAAACCTCTTTCTGAAATTTTTTCAATATCTCCGATATTATCTTCCATAGTATAAATATTATACCATTATATTTTAAAAAAAGAAAAGAGAAAGCACGTTGAGTATTGACTAATTATTGCCAATAAGATAGGTTTATAAAAAGGAGGAGAGTAAAAATGCGTTCATTGAAAAAAATCTTTTTGAGTGGTTTGATTTTTTTATTTGCTCTTTGGCTGATCTATAGCCTGATCATATGGCTCTATAATAATTTTCTGAAGCCCTTGAGAAAACTTTTACTTCTGATAATCGGACACCGAACTCCTGGCTTGGAATTTGCCGCAGTCATTATTATTATCCTGATTCTTGGTCTTGTCATCCTGTTGATAAGCCGCTTTGCGCCTTCGAAAATTCCGATTATCAGTCAGATTTTCAAATTTACCCGAATTGTTCGCGAGACCGCCCACAAGCTGAACACGGGTGAAATAAAAACCGTAAAAGTAAAAATTCACGAAAATCTTTGTCTCTTGGGGTTTACAACCGGCGAAACAATAAAAATCAATGATGAAGAAATGATTACCGTACTTCTGCCTTCCACTCCAAATCCGACTACCGGCTATGCGTTCGTTGTTCCCGCAAAAAACGTGGAATATCTGCCACAACACCTAAACAAGTTTGTCTGGAAGACCATTCTCACTGCCGGATTGCTCAAATAGGGCAATGAAAAACTCGACAAATCGCCATGGGGATCCACAAAGGATCCCCTTTTATATTTGCAATAACAAAAAAGAGCGAGGGCCTTCGACTCTCGCTCAAAAAAGAATAAGTACCTTATCGGGCTTATGAACATGTTTCGACAACTCTATGCTGCGAAGTTCTTCGTGCAAGTGAGCATCAAGACAAGCAATTAAATCAAGAGATTCTTGACTCGGTTCCTCTCCTTCTTTTGTCTGGGCAAAAAAACCAATTCCTCGTCTGGTAATCTGAAGTCGTAACGGAACTTTTCTTCCGTATTCCAAATTCACGTCTATAATCACGTCCTCAAATATGTTTTTTTCCGCCATTTTCCCTCCTTGGAATCTTCAATATAGCAAGACGAGTTCTGCTTGTCAAATTGAAACCTTATCGGTCCCCCTGTTTTTATCTACAAAACGCTTGACAAATTCTGTGGGTTTAGTATAATTATAATGTAAGGGAATAGTTTCGAATATGGGTCGCGGGAGCTAGACCCAGAGTGTGGCTCTCACTAAGCCAATTTGGCTTAGAAGCCTATTAGACGCCATAAAGGAGGCAAACATGATTAGAGCAGCCCCTTCACGGCTTTACAGCCGTAAAATGGAGTAATCGACAACCAGCGCCCAGCGGCGCGCAAGCGCCGAGAGGGATCCAACGGGATCCCTCTTTTTTATTTACCCCGTAGTAGATTTTGGACTGCCCCCGCAATGCGGGGGCAATTTTAATTTTAATTAGTCCAAAATTCACTACAGGGTGAACAAAAAATCCCCGCCTAGGGGACTGGATTAGAACCTGGTTGATAACGGCTCGAAAACAAGAAATTCCAGCAATGGGCTTTTTATAATTTACTCTACCGTGCTATCTA
>CAYGVF010000049.1:0-7726 GCA_964353285.1 uncultured Candidatus Saccharibacteria bacterium
GGGCATCAAATGCGGACCGGGCAAATCATCGGGAAACTTCGCCCAGGCAAAATTGGTCGAAACAAAGAATCCCGCAATAATTCCCGCAATAATTATTTTCTTCATCATTTTAATTATACCATTTAAACATTGCCGGGGTAAACATATTTAAGACCTACTTTCCTGCCGATTTCGACGGCTGCGTAGATTTTTTCGATTGGCGTGGGTGGAACATCCTGCATTTTATGATGCGGGAAAAATCGAGACACGTGCCAAGGAGTATCGTCGCCCAATTCGCTTTTGATGAACTCGGCAATCTGCTTCAATTCTTTTTCCGAATCGTTTTTTCCCGGAATAATCAAAGTAGTGATTTCCAGCCAAATTCTTCTTTTTTTGATTTCGATTAGATTTTCCAGAACTGGTTTCAGTTTTGCCCCACAAACATCGCGATAAAATTCCTCGCTAAATGCTTTCAAATCAATGTTCGCGGCATCAAGATAAGGAGTAATTAAATCCAGGGTTTCTTTGGTCATATAACCGTTCGAAACCCAGGCATTTCTCAATCCCTCTTCTTTGGCCAATTTCATGCAATCCAAAGCGAACTCCAGAAAAATTGTCGGCTCGGTATAGGTATATGAAATGCTCGGACATTTGTTATCCAAGGCATCCTGGATAATTTTTTGCGGTTTCACGTCTTCGCCCAGAATTTTCACGTCTTCAGGTTTTTCTTTACTGATTTGGGAAATATCCGCGTTCTGGCAATGTAAACACTTGAAATTGCAGCCAATCGTGGCAATCGATAAAGAAAAACTGCCGGGCATAAAATGATACAACGGTTTTTTCTCGATTGGATCAATATGCTCGGCAATTATCTTGCCATAAACTAAACTATATAATTTTCCTTCGCGGTTTTCTCGGACTCCGCAAATTCCTCTTTTTTTATCAAGAATTATACAACGATGATTACAGGCATTGCAGCGAACTCTGCCTTTATCCAGTTTCTTGTATAGCAATGCCTCGTGCATATCCTTTATTGGCAACCGCCCTGCGGCGCACTACCGGTGTCGCTACTCAATGCCTGAGAACATTCCGAAGGAGCGCTATTAAATCCTGAACAAATAGCGGCCTTGTAACCCTCGGCGCTTCTTTCACCGCTGTATTCTTTGTCATTGATTACCAGTTGCGGCGAACCGGAAATTCCATATTTTTTACTCAACTGGACCTCTTGCTCCAGAAGAGTCAAAGCTTCATTTTTCTGACAGGTTTTTACTTTAGCCGTATCCACGCCCGCGGATTGAGCAACGGCCTCCCAACAAGAATCAACATTCTGGGCAGTACATTTGGCATTTACTGCTTTAACAAAGCTCCAAAACTTATCTGACTGATATTTCTCAACGCACATTTCCCTCACATCTTGGTTCAATTCCTGAATTCCGTGCATGGAGCAATATTTATTGTCTTTATCCAGGCAATAAGTCGAGCCCCCGCCCTGATAATTACTGTAAATCACGTAATGGAGCTGAATATCGGCTTTATCCTTCAAAAGATTGGCCACCGGCATCATCAATTCCTCGGCCTGATTTCCATAGGGACAAAAGCTCATTACGAATAATAAAGCCTGAGAAACATCTTTTTTGGGAATATCCGAACCGGTATTCGCTGCTGGGCTGACGGTCTCCTCGAGTATTACTTCACCCGCAGGAAACAAGATCTTACCGTCTTTACTGACATAAGAGGTGTATTCCTGTTCCTGGATTTTGAACTGAACCTTATAAACCCCACTGTCTTCGCTTACCGTACCCAAAACAGCTGCAGCCTGACCCTTGAGATATTTCTCGTTAATATACTTTATTACTTTGTCGGCCGCTGCTTGAGGCTTGATAATTTTAGCCTTTGATTCGTTTAAATAATACAAACCAAAAGCCACGGCTACAACCGCTAAAACACAAATAGCTGGAACTATATATTTTTTGAAATTTATTTTCATAATTTTTACTCGTACTTATTAATCGCATCTCTTAACGCCTCAGTGACTAACTGGGCGCAATGAATTTTTAAAGGAGGCAAAACCCCCAGCTCATTAGAGACGTCCTGAAAGTTAATTTTTACTGCTTGTTTTAAAGTTTTTCCCAGAGCTAATTCGCAAATCATATCCGAGGCCGCAATCGCGGCTGCGCAACCCAATGTCTCGAATTTGATATCCTCTATTGTCTTATTTTTCTTAGCAATTTTTAAATATAATGTCAAGAGGTCTCCGCAGCGCGGGTTTCCGGCCGTACCAATCACATCGGGATTTTCTATTTTCCCGAAAAACTTCGGCTTGGTAAAATGTTCCATTACTTTTTTGTTATACATAAAAATTGAAAATTAACCTAATTAACCTAATTTCTAATTGACCTAATTAGATATTGGGTCATTGGGATTTGATTAGAAATTAGAATAATTAGAAATTAGAAATTTATCTCCCGGATATTCTACGAAGTCTCTCTACTACTCCTGGTAATACACTTAAAAAATAGTTAATCTCTTGCATTGTGGTATATTTTCCCAGACTTATTCTCAAGCTCGAATGGGCTTCCAAATCCGACAAACCCATGGCCATCAAAACATGTGAGGGAGTCAAAGCTTGGGACGTACAAGCCGAACCGGTAGAGGTCGCAATACCTTCCTGGTCCAAACTTAAAACCAATGCTTCGCCTTCCACTCCCTCAAAACTGAAATTGGCGATATTCGGCAATTTGTCTTCCGGATTATCAGGGCCATTTAATTTACTGCCTTCAATCTTAACTAATATATCAGCCACTATTTTATCTTTCAGTTTTTTCACTGTTTGGATTTTTGTCCGCCAGCTGGCGGATTTGATTTGTTCTATAGCTTCCCCTATTCCCACGATTCCAGCCACATTTTCCGTCCCGGCCCTTAAGCCGAATTCCTGATCTCCGCCGGTAACCGTAGATGAAATTTTAACATTTTCTTTAATGTAAAGCACGCCCACGCCCTTTGGTCCGTAAATCTTATGCCCGGAAAGGGTTAACAAATCGACTCCCAATTCATCAACTTTCAAATCCAGCCAATTAGCGGCCTGAACCGCATCGGTATGAAAATAAAGCCGATGTTCCTTATTCTGATTAATTTTTTGGATTATTTGCCCGATTTTTTTAATCGGCTGGACCGCCCCTACTTCGTTATTGGCATACATAATTGAAATCAAATCCGTCTCCGGAGTAATTTCCGCTTCCAGGTCGTCAAGATTAATCAGGCCATCCGGGCCAACCGGCAAATAAGTAATCTTAATCCCCCCTTTTTCCAAATCATTACAGGTTTCTAAAACTGCCTTGTGTTCAATCTGAGAAGTAATAATATGAATTTTTTCGCCTTGTCTTTTTTCTCTTTTTAATTTCTGAATCAATCCGCGAATTGCCAAGTTGTCGCTTTCCGTCGCCGAGCCGGTAAAAATAATTTCCATGGGCTTGCATCCCAAAAAATTCGCCACTTTTTCCCGCGCCTCATCGATTGCCGCGCTTGCCTCTCTGCCGAATTTATGCAGGGACGACGGATTGCCGTATTTGTCTTTAAAATACGGCATCATTTTTTCCAGCACTCCGGCATCCAACGGAGTCGTGGCTGCATAATCAAAGTAAATTCTTTGTTGTTTCATATTATTAAAGCAATTAACCCCAGAGCGATCAAAATAATCGCGGCAAATTTCTGGAAAATAGTTTCTTTATTGAATTCTTCTTTTAGGCTGGGAATTTTTCTAAAGAATATCAAAGCGAAAAGCAAAACAAAACCGTATTGCAGACCCTCCAAGGAATTAGCCAAAGTCACACTCCCCAAAAATACCGCAAGATACATACAAAAAGCGGCGAAAACCCCCAGTAATCTGCCTGCCAAAAAAATCTTTACTGTACCGGGGCGGATTTTCTCGGTCTTCTTCAAAATAAGCTCGCGGTTTTTTTTGGGTATCAATAAAAGCAACGCGACCAAAGCCACTGCCGTTCTTATCCAAATGGTTCCGCTGGTAAATTGCGTGTCCAGATATATATATTTGGTTATAACCCAAAAAATCGCGAAAAATAAAGCCGAAACAAAGGCAATGCCGAAAGATTTAAAAAGATCTTCTTTTTTTCCGCGAAAACGCCCGAAACCGAACAAGCTGGGCTTTTGCGAATGATAAGCAATGATTAAACCGCCCAAAACCAGCAAAGCGAAAGCTACGAATTGCTGGACATTTAATCTTTCGCCAATTATCAAACTGCTTAAAATCAAAACAAAGATAGCTACAAAACTGCCGACAAAAGGAACGACCCTGGAAACTTCGCCCATATTCAGAGCCTTGTAAAAACAAAGCCAACCAGCTACTTGGGCTACTCCCGCCAATAAGCATAAAACAATATCGTGAGCTGCGGGAAAATAAAAGCCGAAAGGCGCTATCACCCAAATGGTAATACTCATTATTCCTACGTAAAAAGCATAAACAACGGGATGAGGCAAAGGACGGGAAACGATGTATTTGTCAATCAAAAAAACAAAGGCGTAAAAAAGATGAGCGATAATTACAATTATCAACCAAATCATAATGAAAATTTGTCTTTATTTTTAGCTATAAAATTATTCGCTTCCAATAACGAATCAAAAGTCCCCGCGTCTATCCATTTTCTCTTTGTCTTGTAATAAGTCAACGTCCCCTCCTTTACGTACCAATTATTAACATCAGTAATTTCATATTCTCCGCGGGCCGACGGCTTAAGTGTTCTGATGATATCGAATACCCGGGCATCATAAAAATAAAATCCGGTAACAATCCAGTTTGTCATCGCCTTTTTAGGCTTTTCAACGATATTTACAATTTTATCTCCTTTAAATTCCGGCACCCCGAATCTTTCCGGGTCGGTCACCTCTTTTAAAATTATTTTTGCTCCCTTCTTTTGCTTTCTGAAATCGTCGACTGCTTTACTGAAATTTTCTTCGTAAATATTGTCACCCAAAAGAAAGGCAATAGGACCGTTATCGGCGAAATCTTCGGCTACTGCCAAACCGTGGGCCAAGCCCTTTGGTTCTTCCTGTATGTCGTAACTTAAATCGACTCCCAATTTTCTACCCGAACCCAAAAGATCCAAGAACTGACCGGCGTGTCCTCGTCCCGAAATTATTAAAATCTCTTTTACTCCCGCGTTTCGCAATGTTAAAATCGGATAATAAATAAGCGGCTTGTCGTAAATCGGCAAAATATTCTTATTAATAACTTTAGTTAATGGATGAAGACGGGTTCCCAACCCTCCGGCTAAAATTACTCCTTTCATATTTTAAATTTCCAAAGCGTTGTTTTTACAAATTTCTGCGTAAATTTTGGAGCTCGGACGGGGAATTCTCTTCAGGTTATTCTTATAATCGATTTCCACCAATCCGAATCGCGGCTCAAATCCCTTGTCCCACTCGAAATTATCAATCAAAGACCAGTGAAAATATCCCCGAACATCAACTCCCTCTTCAATCGCCTTATGAATCCATTTCAGATGGTCAATAATAAATTTAGGTCTTTTTTCGTCTTTGGCATCGGCCAAACCATTTTCGGTAATATAAATCGGCTTTTCGTATCTTACCAAATCTTTCAAAACCCGATAAATTCCTTCCGGAAAAATTTCCCAACCAATATCGCTTTTTTCCCGTTTTGAGGAAAGTTTAATTATTTCGAACAGAGAATGAGTGACATAATAGTCCAAGCCTATAAAATCAAAAAACCTTTTATGGTCCCTGATTGCTTGCAGAATTTGGTGATTCCAATACTTGTCGGAAAAAAATCTCAGCACGCCTTGGTTAAAAGTATTGAACTTTGTGATTCCCACTTGGGCGTCGGGCTGAATTCTGTGTATCAGTTTAAAAACATTTTTGTGGATATTGATAAGATTTCTTAGTATTTGTTGGGTCCTGAAAAAACTTTTCGAAAACGGCGGCCAATATCCCCGTAAATAAGCGTGAGCCATATAAATATCGGGCTCGTTCATGGTAATCCAAAATCTTGCCAGATCCTTATATTCGCCGACTACCCTTTCGACATATCTTTCGAAATATTGCGAAGCGCCCATATCCAACCAGCCGCCCTTATCCGTGAACCACTTCGGTAAAGTAAAGTGCCAAAGCGTGATAAATGGCTCGAGATTTCTTTTTTTCAGCGCCAAGATAACCTGACGGTAATGCTCTATTTCCGCTTGATTGAATTTTCCCTCGATCGGTTCAATACGCGCCCACTCGATGGAAAATCTGTGGGCGTTGTTGTTCATTGATTTCGCCAAATCAAAATCTTCTTCAAACCGATTATAGTGGTCACAAGCAACTCCGGCATCATATTTTTCTCCGGCTTCGCTCCAATCGTTTCTAATCCCTCCTTCGACCTGATACGCCGATGTCGCCGTGCCCCAATAGAAATTTTTTGGAAACTTTAAAACCATAATTATTCCAATAATAAAATTTTATTATAATCGCTGGTCAAAATTTTCTTCGTCTCTCTGGTTTTTAAATCCAACATCACCAAATCGAAATTTTCTCCCTCCGTCTGTTTCTCCAAAAAATACAGATATCTTTTCGCCAAATCGACGGTCAGCTCGCTGATATAGCTTCCCGTATAGATTTTGTCGTCGGTCTGGTTTTTCACATCGACCAAGTGAATGGTTTCCCGTAACTCTTGCTCTCCGCCGCCATTCTCTTTCCTGACCATTTCCTGTTCGGTGTAGAAGAACTTTTCTTCGTCGTTTGTCAGCCACAACCTGTCGCTGGTTTTATCGGTGGTTAAAATTTCTAAAAATTCTTTTTTCTCAAAATCACCCAAATAAATCTCGGTAATCTCTGTTTCGTCTTTTTTGCTGAAAATCTCATAAATAAATCTATTCCCCGAAGAAGAAAATTCTATATTTTGGCAATTTTCTAAAAGTTTTTCGCAATATCTGGGAAGCATAAAATTAATCTCTTTTGTCTTTACGTTTATTCTGCCCATGCTTCTGTTGTTTACATCCCAAAATCCCTGGAAGTAAATATAATCGCCGCTCCAAACTTCCAACAAAACCAGGTTTTCGTCAAAACTCGCCAAAAGTTCGGCATTATCGCCATTTGTCTTGCTTATCCAAAGCTCTCTTTTCTTCCCGCTTTTATCTATATCGGTGTAGGTTGTCTCGTCAATCTGCTTAATCCAGGCAATTTGGCTGTCATCGGTGGAAAAAACCAAGCTTGCCGAATCCATCGGCTGATTGATTTTACTTTCTTTCTTATTTTTTAAATTGAATAAAAATGGCTCATAAATTACCCTGAAAACAGTCAATTCTTTGTTCTCCTGATTTTCCAAGGGGACTTCTCCGACCTGTTTGAAATAAATCAAATTATTCCTGCTGTTGGAAACATAGGAGCGGCGAGGCGGTCGAAAATCTCCGGGATCAATTTCTCGAGCCGAAAGAGACGCAATCTTTTTGCTATTGCTGTTTTTAAGCAAAAACAAGTCTGCTTTATCTCCCTCCACCTTGAAATAAAAAACTCCCCTGCCTAAGGCTGGGCCAAAAACAATCCAGAAAAAAATTCCTATACCGATACCGATTATAATCGCTAACAAAATAAGGAAACTTTTTTGTTTCAGTTCCATGATTTTTAGTTTATCACAATTTTAACTTATCCACAAATAAAATGTTGACATTTTTTACCAATTTGGTATGATTTCAATAGGTCTTAAGATCTTATTTTACAAGGAGGTACGGCATGATTA
>CAYGVF010000050.1:0-9165 GCA_964353285.1 uncultured Candidatus Saccharibacteria bacterium
AGCAGTTCCTACCAAACTTAATGGTTCGGTGGCCGTGTAAGTGGTGTCAGCATCTGTGCCGCAAACCAGATTACCGTAAGAATCAGTATCTAAAGTATTGCAAGATTTAATATTAGTGAAATAGACAGATGAATCAGCGTAGAGATTGCCGGAGATAGAAGCAAGGCCAGAGAGATAGGTGGCTCCACTTACTGATACTGTATTATCAAAATTCACACTACCCGATGCGGTTAATGTTGTGCCGATAAATGATGATGAGGCAATAATTTGACCGGCGACATCTAAGCTAGAATCCGGGGAGTATGTCCCGATGCCAATGTTGCCGCCTCCGGCCTGTAAGATAAGAGGCAAGGGATAGCCGGGTCTCCCACTCTCAATTCTCAAATATAGTCCGTCATCTACAAAAATACTTGCCAACTCAACTTCTCCGGTTGTTCCATACCAATATATACCACTATCAAGAGAGTCAGGAAAATCCAACATAATCCAGGTAGGACCATTACCAGCAATCTCTAGTTCTTCAGTCGGATATGTCGTCCCAATCCCCACATATCCACTCGAATCATCAACCCATAATTCACCAACGTGAAAATCATCGGACATTGAGACCGGGCCGGCAAAAGATGAGGTTGCTGTTCCGTAAACGTTCAAAGCAGTTGATATGGAAGCAGTGCCGTCAACATCGAGATTCCCCACTACGTTTCTCCAGACAATATCTGTGCCGTAAGAACCGAGAAAACTACCCGAAGCGCCGATGGTTAATTCCGCCCATTTATTGCCGCTGTCTCCGTAGATTAAAGAACCCTGAGAAACAGAAGCATTGGTTACATCGTTATGCCATTCGTCCGACAGAAGACCGTGTTGAAGCATGCCCGCTCCCCCTCCTTCATCGACTCCGCAAACCAATAAACCATCAGCATTTCCATCAATGGTGTTGCAACCAGCTAAATTGGCAAATCTGATCTGGCCCGACATAGAAGCAGTGCCGTCAACATCCAAATTGCCAACCATATTCAAGCTGCTGCTGGAATAAATATAATTTGCCGACACGTCTCCCCAGAACATGTCATTGCCCAAATAGAAATCATCGGAAATACTGGCCGTGCCATCAACCGAAAGATTGTAAGCAGGATTATTGTCGCTGACTCCCAAAGAATTGGTGCCGGAATTCCAATAAAGACTGGTGCTGTCATAGGTTATTGTATCGGTATCTGACCAATAGGTGAGATAACCAGCTGCTCCCGAACCATCAATAGTTCCTCCTCCGCCGGCACTGGCTAAATTCTGCCAGTTGGTGCCGTCATACAACAACAACTCATCGGTTCCTGCATAATAGACTCTGCCAGATTCAGCCGACGGGGTTGCAATAGCCGCGAAGTCAAGATAACTACTCAACGCAAGAGAGGTAGTAATTGAGGAAATCGCAGCACTGACATTGACTGTTAAATTCTCAACAGTCAGGTTCTTGTTCATGTCCACATTTTCGTTAAAGGTAATGTCTTCGTTAAAAGTATTTATTCTTGCCGCACCAGCCGCCTCACTGTAATAATAATTATTTTCCACATGTTCGTTAGAAACTATTCCTGCCTGCATGGTCTTCAGTCTCTCGTCTATCTCGGCTAAAATTGTGGCTTTTAAATTATCCAATTCTGCTTGTTCTTTGATTATTGATATCTCTTTTCTGATTTCGACTGGATTAATGATGGTGATTTCCTTGACGACTTCTTGGGCAATTTCGTGGACAACTATTTTTTTGCCCTCCATAATGGTTCTTAAATCCTCCAATTGGCGATAAAGATCTTTCACGGACAAATAGACCTGGTCCGAGGAGAATTCCGGATAAGGAGAAACCAAAAAATCGAGAGTAAAAATGCTCTTAAAGCCGTCAAAGATTTGATAAGTGAAGAAGTTTTTAGCCGAAGAGAAAAAGTGAGAAGGGCCTTCGATAAAAAAGTCAACAACATCAATAACAAAATGACCGGAATTGCCAAATATACCTCCCGCAATATCCAAGAGTCCGTCAAATGCCCTTCCGCAGAATTGAGCAATCATTTTTGATGATTTTCTTACGATTCTACTTTGGTCACAAAAATCTTCTTTTGCCCCTCCGAATAAAGGTTTCAATGGTTGCCAAACGGCCGTGCTGATTTTTTTGTTTACACTGTAATAAATAGCCGCATATTTCTCCGCAAAATTAAAAGTGGCTTCTTCTACAGGATTAAGCATGGTTGCCAATTTGTCGATTTCCTCCCCAAAAGAAGCTGTTATAACCGACGCCAAAGCCTCATTTGTTTCTTTTATTGCTTGGGTTGCTGCTTTATTTATATCGTTAACATTGTTTTGGGCGATTTTGACAAAAGTGTTTTTTACAAAATTAAAAGAATCAAAAACCAAAGACCCAAATGAGTCTTTGGCCAAAACAAAAGCAGAAGAATAAGCATTTAAAATTTTGCCGCTATAATTTACTATATGTCTGGAACCGGGTAAAGTATTTTCTTCTATGCCAACAAAAATCGTGCTTACAAAGCAGAAAATCAAAAAAGCAAAAAGCGAAGCAATTGCAAATTTTTTAAAAGTTATAAGAGGAACAATCCTTGAAGAAATAATGGGTTTTTCTTTCTTCACCAGGTCAACATATTCTCTTAACCAGTGAAAGGTGGTAAACCACTTTCGTCCAACTCTCACTGCTTTCAACTTTCCCTGACGAATAACTAAACTCAGATGTCTTTGGGTGCAACCGTAGGCTCGAGCCGCCTCCCTCAAAGAAACTTGTTTTTCTAAGCCATTATTGTTGAATTTATTTTTGTAATCTTCTAGCCACTCTTTCGTAGTAAACCAATTGCGACCTATCTTCTCTGCTTTTAACCTTCCCTGGCGGGCCATCAAATTCATATGCTTCTGAGTACAACCATAAATTTCCGCCGCCTCCTGCAGAGAAATGTAATTATTTTGTTCTTTGTTTTTTCGCTTTATTTTTAGATTCATATGGTAGACCGACATTCCGAGTTTAGCTTCAAAATCAAGGTTATATTACATATAGAATATGAAGTATTATTTATATCTAGTATATAATATATATTCTTACTATTAATTATAACATATCCCTATGGTGTCAAGAGAATAAAACTGTGGATAACTTAAAAACCCTATTTTTATACAAAAAAATAGGGTTTTTATGCGGGCCGGATAGAAAGAATCTATAGTCAATAACTAAAGACCGATAGAAGCTTATTATTGGAGATGGTTTTGTTCGATAGGGCGCCGATAAAAAGGTTAACGTATTAGAGATATCATAGAAAAAAATGAATAATTCAAGCTTTTTGGCTAAATTTAAGGAATTTAGAAGAAACAGAATCAATTTTATATGAAAACATTAATAAAGTTATCCCCAATTATGCCTAATTATACACAGCTATTACACTTTTTATTTATTAAATTTAAACGTATTCTATTAATGTTTATCAATGTTTTATCAATAATATCAATAATAAAAGAGGGTTTTACCCTCTTTCTAAGAATAAATCTATTTATTCCGCGACTATAAAAAGCATTATCCGATGAGTCTAAAAACAGTGTATACGAAGCCGAGAACAAACACTATAATCATGACATATCTCACTATATTCATTTGCCCAAGGTTATAATCTGGTTCCTGGTTACCGAACTTCTTGGCCTGCTTATAAATTAAGACTATGGCCGTACCCTCAATTCCACCCATTAACGACCCTAAAACAATAATAACGGTAATAAAATTGTAGCCCCCCGACAGAAAAAGAACCAACGGAACAAAACAGGCTAAAATCCAGGCTATTTTCTTGTTGATTTTAAAGTCGTAACAAAATGTTTCTTTCAGCGTTAAACCAAGAGAAAAAAATGAAGTTATGGTAGCCAAAAACCCAAAAATAGCGCCGATTAAAATAACTTTTTTACCCAGCATTCCGATCAGACCGTCAATGGCTTCCGACGAGGTGTTCGAACCAGTCAAACCTATCACAGTAACCATAAAAACAAGATAAAGAATACCCGGAATAACCGTTCCAAAAATAATCGATTTCTTGTAAAGATTTTTATTTCCTCCCCTGAAAATTTCTCTGATTTCCGGAATTATCGACATTCCGGCCAACGAATAAAGCGTAACACCATAAGGAATAAAAATATTCTTAAGATTGTAAGATTTTAAATTGTTGAAATCTATCTGACTGAATCCCAAAAATAAAAATAAAAAAACTATAAAAATTAAAAAGAATCCCATGAATAAATCTAATCCCGAAATAAATCTCACTCCAAGATAGACGGCAGTTGATCCGATAATAAAAAACAAAAGATTAAAAAAAATCGGCGGGAGATTTAATATCGATGAAAAAATACTATACAGAAAACTTCCGCCAACAATAATGTAAACCAAAAGAGAACCGTAGAATCCGACAACTACCGAAATCGTGACTAAGTTCTTCCATGTCTTTCCTAAATAATGTTCGGCATAACCGACCAAACGGTGCCTCTCCTTGGTTCTTGAAACTATTTCTCCATAAAATAGGTGCAATATAGTGATAATTACTGTCAGAATAATCAAAAAAATACCGGCAATCAGAAATCCAGACTGCGCTCCGGCATAGGGCAAGCCGAACATACCAACCCCAACAATTGTGCTCATCAACAATGCTGTGGCAAATAAAAATGGCTTCATAAGCCTTTATTACCTAAACCATATTATGTAATATTTGACCGAAAATCGCTTTAAAATGGCTCTAAAATCAAATATTACCTAATATTATCATAGATAGCCTCCTGATTTTAACAACTCGATTAGATAAGCCAGAATTATTGACCAAACAAAACTGATTATCAGAATAATTTTCCCTTCTTTTCTCAATTCTGGCTCAGTTAGAAAGGCATACGAAATAATTAAACCGGAAAATATTGGATTCAAAATAGCGATAACAATCCCCAAAATAAACCATTTTTTCTTTGAACTTATCTCTAATTTTTCCTTTTTAAAAAGGGTAAACATAAAATAAAATTAATAATAACTTATTAGAATTATTATTCCAAAATTAACCCTACCAAAGATTAATAAATTTATTCAAGAACCTTGTATACCTCATCTCCTTCTCTAACCTTATCTTTTACCTTCAATCCAATAACATCGCCTTTTTTGGCTTTTTCAACCTGTTCGTGCTCGACTTGCATCGAATCAACTGTCTGCTCAAAATCTGTACTCGTTCCCTTGATATGAATCGTGTCTCCCGCGGCCAAGCTGCCTTTTGTTATTTCGACGATTCCTACCTCGATTTTCCCAAAATAATGAGTCATCAAGCCGACAAGTTCTTCTTTCTTTTCTTTGACCATATATTTATAAAAATTAATTATTATCTATTTTTCTCCTTATCGATTAATTTCGTTATTTTAGAAACCAGTTTTCTGGGATTTGAGTTATAAACAATTTTACCCGGTCCTCGATGGGCATTCTTTACCATTGATTTAATCATATCCGCGGCACCGCCTGTTCCGATTAAAATACCAATCGGTTTTTGATCCTCGAAAGCAATAGTAAACTCATTCAATGTTCCCATTCTGCCACAGACAACGATTATGGCATCTGACGAACGGGTTAAAAGCAGATTACGCCCAGAATACTCAAAACCAGTATATATAATTACGTCGTGAAAATCAATAGGTAAACGATATGTTTTCCTGTGAGCAACTTCGGAAGCAGCTGGCGACAAACCAATAACCACACCTCCCTCTTCTTTAGCGCCTATTGCTGCCCAATAAGGAATACCTGAGGTGGCTCCAGTTACCAAAATACCGTTCTGGCGTACTATTTCTCGACCAACTTCCTTTGCTTTCTCGAGAGCACCCTTTTGACAATGACCTGTTTCTGCTGCTCCGGATACACAGATTTTATATTTCATATATCTCTATAATAGCACTTTTAAAACTACAATACTACCACCTCCCCTTTTCTCGGCATTGATGCCGGAATTCCCAGGTGATCTTTAATCAACTGAACCAGTGCTTCGGCAGATTTCTCTTCTCCCTGAACGGCGAAAATATGTTTAACCGGCTTTAAAAAATTTCCCAACCAATTATATATTGCTTTTCGGTCAGCATGAGAAGAATAGCCCTCGATTGAAGCTATTCTTGCCCTAACCGGAACCTCTTCGTTGAAAATTTTAACCGTTTTTTCGCCTTCCAAGATTTGCCGACCAGTGGTTCCCTTTACCTGAAAATTAGTTATCAAAAGACAGCTTCTCGGGTCTGGAAGATAAAATCTTTCGTGAAAAAGTATTCTTCCTCCAACAGACATTCCCGAACCGGCAATGATAATCTTGGGAGGCATAATACCGTTGATTGCCTTGGAATCCTCGACCTGTTCCGTGTAGTTTAGTCCCGAGAATTTAAATAAATCACAACCGCTCTTTATCAGTTTTTCTGCTCCCTGATTGAAATAATCGGGATATTTCTTGTAAATTTGCGTTGCCTTTACGGCTAAAGGACTGTCAATAAATATGGGGAGTTGAGGAATTCTATTACTTTCCACCAACTCATTCAGCTCACACAAAAGCTCTTGAGTTCTTTCTACGGCAAATGCCGGGATCATCAAAACGCCTTTTTGACTGTAGGTCTCTTCAATGACATTCTCCAAAACTTCTCTTCTCTCGTTTTTATTTTGATGATTTCTGTCTCCGTAAGTAGATTCAACTAAAATATAGTCTGCCTCGCTAATCTTGGTTAATGGCCTCAAAAGCGGACTGGGAGAATTACCAAGGTCTCCGGAAAAAACAATTTTCTTCCCCTCTGCCCAAAACTCGATAATTGCCGAACCTAGCATATGTCCGGCGTCGTTAAATTTAAAATAAATCTCTTCTTCAAGCTTATGCTTTCTTCCGTATTTAATAGTTTTCACCAGAGCCAAAACCTCTTCAACATCGCTCATTTTATAAAGAATTTCTTTCCCTGATGATCGGGCCTCTTTTTCCAAAATCTGCTGGCCATCAGTCAAAACCAGCCTCATCAAATCCTTGGTTGGAGGCGTGGTAAAAATCTTTCCCCTGAAACCGTCCTTATACAGTTTCGGCACCAAGCCAACATGGTCAATATGGGCATGGGTAATAAAAAGATAATCAATCTTTGACGGATTAAAAGCAAATTCCGAATAATTTTCTTCCGCCTTTTCCCTGTTGCCCTGAACAATCCCGCAATCAACCAGAATATTTATTTTTTGGGAACCTTTTTTGACTTCTAAAAGATATTTTACCCCAGTAACCTCGCCGGCTCCCCCGCAAAAATGCAGCTTCATAATTTTTTACCGATAATCAATATATTTAATTTTTTATTGTTTCTTTTCAGGAATCTTAATTCCTCAATCTCGAATCCCGATTTTTTAAATAAATTTCTTAACTCTCTTTTTGTAAAAGCATGGTAGTATCTTTTTTTGCCGTGAAAAGGAATAAAAATATCCTTACGAAAAAATGACTCTATCTTCCAGCAGGTCATTATTACTCTCCCGTTTGGCTTCAAAACCCGCTTAATTTCGCTTAAAGCCCGCATCCGAAGCTCTTTTGAGGGAATATGATGGAAAACCGCAATTGACCAAATGGAGTCAAAATAATCGCTGGAAAATGGTAAGATTAAAATATCGGCTATTTTGAAATGGTCTCCATATTCCTCTTTTGCTTTCGCAATCAGATTTTCCGAAAAATCTACTCCAATGTAATCAATCTTTTTATCCTTGAAAATTTCGTATAATCGTCCAGTCCCGCATCCCAGGTCTAAAACTTTTTCCTCTTCTTCCACGTATTTCTTTAACTCTTCTGTTTCTGGACTGTATTTTCTTCTGGTTTGATAAAACTCTTCGGCCACTTCATTGTATGTTTTTTTATTTTCTTCTAATATTTTATATGCTTCTTGTAAATCCATGAATGTCTCTGATTACATTATTAAAAATGCCCTAAAAGAGAAAAATATACCGGAAACGAAACTTGATGCGATTAAACGTCGAGCAGCTTTTAAGTATAAAACTGCCATTCCCAATAATATCAACCTACTTCAAGCATATCATAAGCTTGCCGCTTCTCACAAGATTAAAAAATATCAATTTCTGGAAAATCTTCTAAAAACCAGAAAAATCAGAACACTATCCGGGATTGCATCAATCACCGCGATTACCAAACCCTATCCTTGTCCGGGCAAATGCCTATATTGTCCGCAAGAAAAAGACATGCCCAAAAGCTATCTGGCCAACGAACCGGCTTGCATGCGCGCGGTCTTAACCAAATTCGACCCATTCAAACAAGTTGATGCCCGCTTAAAATCTTTGGAAATGACCGGACACACAACGGACAAGATAGAACTGATTGTTTTGGGCGGCACCTGGTCAGCATACCCCTTAAAATACCAAAATTGGTTTTTAAGGCGCTGTTTTGATGCATGCAATGGTATTGCCTCTAAATCCTTAAAAATCGCCCAGAAAGCCAATGAACGCGCTAAAAACAGGATAATTGGGCTAACACTCGAGACAAGACCTGATTATATCGATAAAAACGAAATAAAACGAATGCGCGACCTGGGCTGTACCAGAGTTGAACTCGGCGTCCAGAGTACTTACGAAGATATTTTGAAAAAGAATAGACGCGGCCACGGATTAAAAGAAATTATCAAAGCCACTAAATTATTAAAGGATGCTGGATTTAAAATTACTTATCACATGATGCCGAACCTACCCGGCTCAAATCTGAAAAAGGACGAGCAAATGTTCAAAGAGTTATTCTCCAATCCCAATTTTCAACCTGACCAGTTGAAAATCTATCCCTGTGCTGTTTTAAAAACCGCTCCTTTATATAAAATCTGGAAACAAGGCAAATACAAGCCATATACGGAAAAGCAATTAATCGATCTTTTGATAAAAATCAAAGAAAAAATTCCGCCTTATGTAAGAATTATCAGGATTATCAGAGACATCCCCTCGCAAAGCATCGTAGCCGGCAATAAAGTTTCCAACCTGAGAGAAGTTGTTGCCAAAAAAATGAACAGCACCAGCCCAAGGCTGGTCCGCCTCGGGCGGAAAAATTGTCGCTGTATTCGCTGTCGTGAAATAGGGAATTTGAAATTTGAAATTAGAAATTTGAAATTAGTTAGACGCGATTACAAAGCGTCTAACGG
>CAYGVF010000051.1:0-3426 GCA_964353285.1 uncultured Candidatus Saccharibacteria bacterium
CGGATTGGCGAATACGGCCGTGGATTTCGGAGTATTGAATTTTCTGATGTGGACAACGGGGGTTTATAAGGGCACGACAGTATTTTTATTGAATAGTGCTTCTTTTCTTGTAGCCGTTATTCACAGCTATGCCTGGAATAAATTATGGACATTTAAATCCAAAGAAAAGGCCGATGTGCCCAAGCAGTTTCTTCAATTTTTGATTGTGAGCATCATCGGGCTCTTGATTAATGGCGGAATTGTTTATATCATAACTACTTGGTTAAAGCCGATGTTCGGTTTGTCGGATGTGTCCTGGGCTAATGTCGGAAAAATCATTGCTACCGGCGCATCTTTAATCTGGAATTTTATTGGTTATAAATTCATTGTCTTCAAGAAAAAGGAGGGACAGCAAATAAATGACGGAACTGGTAATTTATCGCAAATATAGACCGCAGAAATTTTCCGAAGTGGTCGGTCAGGAGCACGTGATAAAAACCTTGATCAGCGCCATTGTTAATGGCAAGGTTGCGCATGCTTATCTGTTCGCCGGACCGCGAGGCACGGGCAAAACCACAGTTGCCCGGCTTTTGGCTAAGGCAGTGAATTGTTTGGACGAGACGAGTTTTGAGCCGTGCAATAAATGCGAGTCGTGTCTGGATATTATGAATGGCAGGGCTTTGGATTTGATTGAAATCGATGCAGCCTCCAATCGGGGAATCGACGAAATCAGGGAATTGCGCGAGAGAGTGAGATTTACGCCCAGCCGCGGCAAATACAAGGTTTTTGTCATTGATGAGGCGCATCAATTGACCAAAGAAGCGTTTAATGCTTTGCTGAAAACATTGGAAGAACCGCCGGCGCACGCGATTTTCATTCTGGCCACTACCGAGCCCTATAAAATGCTGCCGACGATTTTATCCCGCGTCCAGAGATTTGATTTCAGAAAATTTTCTTTAACGGATATCGTGGAACGTTTGGAAATGATTGCCGAAAAAGAGGGGATAAAAGTCGATGAAAAAGCGTTAAGAATAATCGCTTTGAACTCCGAAGGTCATATGCGCGACGCGGAAAGCATGTTTGGCCAGGTGATTGCCTTCTGTGATAGCAGAGAAATCAAAGTCGAGGATATTGAAAATATTTTGGGAATAGTCGACATCAATTTGGCGATAAAATTTATCGATTTGATATCCAATAAAAATTTAGCCGAAGCGTTGAGTTTTATCGATAAATTCGTAAATCAGGGTTACGATTTGGTGCAGTTCGTGGAATCTTTGATAAACTATTCGCGAAAATTATTGCTGGTGAAAGTAAACAAAGATCTGTCCAGAATCGTGAAAGAAGAGTTGAGCGCCGAACAACTGAATACCGTATTAAAACAATCGGAAAAATTTTCTTTGGAAGAAATATCGGGAATGATAGAGATTTTTATCGAAGCGCTTTACAAAATGAAACGTTCAACTTTCCCGCAAATAGATATGGAACTGGCAGTGGTGGAAATAACGAGTAGATAGTATTTAGTAATTAGTATTTTTGCGGGGTGGTGTAATGGTCGCACGTCAGGCTTTGAACCTGAAAATGAAGGTCCGATTCCTTCCCCCGCAGTTCGAGTCAGCGCAGTAGTGATTAAGACCAAAGAGCGTTATTTTAAGCCATTTCTGTAAAATAAATCTGTGCAAATAGTCGAATTACATCCAGAAATAGATAAATTGCAATTGATGTTCGGATCATCTAAATTGGCACCCATTTATGGTGCGGGTTGTGTCAGCAAGCCGAATATCATGTTTGTGTTTATGAATCCGACGGGAAAAAATATATCCGCGCATGCAGCATGGGTCGGACTGCGTGCTCCTTGGTTGGGAACAAAAAATATTTGGGGATTATTATATAAGTTAAAACTTTTATCTGGCGTTAATTATAAATTGACTCAAGCTCTTCGAGCCGAAGAATGGACTGAGAATTTCGCAGAAGCGATTTATCGCGAACTTGCAGAAAACAAAGCATACGTAACAAACTTAGCAAAATGTACCCAAGATGATGCCCGGCCTCTTCCGAATAGTATTTTCAAAAAGTATCTTGAAAATACCAAAAAGGAAATTTCTCTAATTCGACCCAAAAAAATTGTTCTGTTCGGAAATCAAGTTAGTTCTGTTATATTGAATAAACCGATTGTAGTGAGCAAATATAAGGGGATTCAATCGGAGATATTGAAAATAGAAAACATTGTCTTTAGGGTTTATCCAGTCTATTATCCCGTGGGTCAGGGGCAAAGAAATATGCTACTGGCTATCAGGAGAATAAGGAGAATTCTTGTTGTTTAGAGCGAATAAAATTACAGCTCGTCCGAGATTCGAACAAAGTTTTTAGAACTAGTTCGAATAGACTCTCGGCAGCTATCCTTACGGCCCGTCAATAAGACTATTTTTTGAGAAATTAAAAAAAGGAGGTTCATTGCGAACCTCCTTTTAATCTGTCTATGAAAAGTTCGAGTTTGAGGCTAATTTCAGCCAGAATATAGCAGGGAATAGCCCCTGTAAAATAAAGAGCAAGGAAAGAGAACAGCCAGGAAAAAAAGTGCGGCTGCAATCCCACTAAAACCCGGATTTTTCCCGGCAGACCCAAACCAAAGACGATGGCCAACCAGATGCAGAAAAACCCGCAAAATAAAAAAAACCTAAGACCTGCCCGAGCTTCGTAAGTATCCAAAATTTCTCTCATTTTATCCTCCTTCAAATCTATTATACTTCAAAAGAATTGTTTTGTCAAGTAGCGAGGCCGATTTTTATTTGACCCGAGAAAATAAGAAAGATATGATTAAAATATGAAAAAGAGAATCATTTTAATTATAGTTTTAGTTATCATCATCGTAATTGGCGGTTGGTATTTTATTTACAGAAAACCGGCTATTGCGCCCGGACCGCAGGCGGATGAAAAAGCCTGCATTGATTCGGGCGGAACCGTAACTACGGCAAATTGCTGTACATCGGCTTCGGATTTTCCCAATCTTTGCGCAATTGGTCCCTGTGGTTGTGCTTCTGAATATAGCCACGAAATAAAAATCTGTGATTGCGGTAATGGTTGCTGGAACGGGACAAAGTGCGTAAAATCCGGCATAAATACAAACGATTGGGAAACCTATATCAATCCCAAATACGCTTATTTTATGAAATATCCGACTGATTGGACAGTAAAACACGATTTCGGGCCCAACGAGATTCTCGGCCACGGTTATTACGAATCGAACGTGTTCGAGGCTCCGAGCGGATATGCTTTGGTATTTGCCGTAGTGCCGAAAAACGGCGATGTCGTGCCCGTGCCCAGAACCGGAGTAGGAGCAGGGGATTTTGTGGACAGTACCGAAACAGTAATGGTTGGTAATACGGAAGCTGGGACAAAAAACCTTGTTTTTGAAGGAAAAGTAAAAGAAATATTTATTAATGATTTTGA
>CAYGVF010000052.1:0-16514 GCA_964353285.1 uncultured Candidatus Saccharibacteria bacterium
ATTGAAAAAGAAGCGCAAATCATATGAATTTAATACCAACCGTAATTGAAAAATCGCAATATGGCGAACGGGCTTATGACATTTATTCTCGTCTTCTCAAAGACAGGATTATTTTTTTGGGCGGGCCTATTGACGACAACGTGGCAAATACGGTAATTGCCCAGCTTTTGTTTTTGGAAAATCAGGACCCGAAGAAAGATATCCAGATTTATATCAATAGTCCGGGCGGAACCGTGACCGGCACCATGGCGATGTACGATACGATGCAGTTCGTGAAATGCGACATTTCCACGGTTTGCGTGGGCATGGCGGCAAGCGGCGCAGCGGTAATTTTGGCGGGCGGCAAAAAAGGGAAAAGGTTCGCCTTGCCTAATGCCGAGGTTCTGATTCATCAGGTGATGGGGGAGGCTGGCGGGCAAGCTTCGGATATTGAAATTTCCGCTAAACATATTTTGAAAATTAAGCAAAAATTAAACAAAATTTTAGCCAAGCATACCGGTCAGACAGTAGTCAAAGTTGAAAAAGACAGCGACCGAGATTATTACATGTCTTCGGAAGAAGCCAGAGATTACGGATTAGTCGATAAAATAATCGAGAAAAGATAAATATATTTTAGAAATAAAAAATCGTCCCGCAGCCGCGGGACGATTTTAATTACCCTAAAACTTTCAGCAGACTTTCCCCGGTCATTTCCGGAGGCTTGGAAATTTGCATCATTTCTAGAATTGTTGGCGCGATATCACAGAGTATTCCGCGGGGTTCATAATATAGGAACTCTACTTCTTCCCTGGTTCTTGGTTCTTGGCGTTTCAATCCTTGACTCACCAGATAAAACGGTACTGGATTGATGGTGTGTTCGGTTAGGGGCTCGCCGGTTTTAAGGTCAACCATTTCTTCAATGTGGCCGTGGTCCGAAGTTATAATCAGGTCGCACTCGCCATATTCAGCCATGCCAATCAATCTTTTTATATTTTTATCCATTATCTCAACCGCTTTAATAGCTGCCTTGATGTCGCCGGTATGAGCAACGATATCCGGGTTGGCATAGTTTACCACAATTAAATCATATTTTTGCTTTACCCCTTTAATCACCTCGTCGGTAACTTTTTCCGCCTGCATTTCCGGATTCTCTTCATAATGAGAAACTATTTTTGTGGGAATTAATTGACGGTCTTCATAGGGGCACAGCCCTTCTTTATTACCGTTGAAGAAAAGACTAACGTGGCTATATTTTTCCGTTTCGGCAATTTTTAAAACTCTTTTTCCCAGATTACCCAAAACTTCGGTGAGATGGTTTTTGACTTCAATCGGCGGATAAGCCACTTCGGTTGGAAGTTTTTTATCGTACTGGGTCATTGTACAGAAAAATAGATTATTAAGATATTGACGCGGAAATTCGGTAAAGTTTTCGACAACAAAAGCTTTAGTAAGTTGTCGAGCGCTGTCTTCTCTGAAATTAAAAAATATTATCGCATCATCGTTTTGAACTAATCCCGTCGGTTCGTTAAATTCGTTGATTACTACAGTAGGCCCGATAAAGGTATCGGTAATGTCCTGTTGATAATATTCTTCCAATTTTTCAATCGGATTTCTGGTTTTTTCTCCTATTCCCTGAGTGATTAAGTTGTAGGCCTTTTCCGTTCTTTCCCAGTTTCCGTTTCTGTCCATGGCAAAGAACCTTCCGATTAAGGTAGCGATTTTCCAGCCGGGATTATTTAATCTTTGTCGAAGATTGGACAATATTTTTACACCTTCCTTCAGGGGCGCATCTTTTCCATCGGTAAAAAGATGAAGGCATAATTTTTCGATATTTTTTTGCCTCGCGAGCTCCAGAAATCCGTAAACATGCTCCAAGTAGGAATGGACGTTTCCACTCGAGATAAGCCCCATTAAATGGAGCGTTGAATTATTCTTTCTGATGTGTTCAATGGTTTTAAGAAAGGCAAGATTACTGAAAAACTTGCCATTTTTAATTTCCATTGATATTCGCGGTAAATACTGATAAATAATTTGTCCGCTTCCCATAACCATATGGCCGATTTCCGAATTCCCGGCTTCGTTCCAGGGCAGGCCTATGGCAATTCCCGATGCCTGAAGAGAACAGGTGGGATAATTTTTTTCCACCCTTTTGATATTTGGAATTTTGGCTTGGGTAATCGGATTGTTTTTTACCGAGGTTCCGATTCCCCAACCATCTAAAATTGCCAAGATTATCGGTTTCATACTTCTATCATAATCCAACTTATAAAAATTGACAAACAAAATTTGTTTTGATAAACTTGATTAGTAATCTTAAAAAATTAAACCTTTAGTATTAAAAGACCATTATTTATCCCATTTTTAAATTATGTGTTTTTTAGACAAAGTTAAAAATTATGATTATAGGATTAATCCCACTTATGGTGATGATAGGAGCACTTGTCGCGGGATCTATTTTAGGATACCTCGCCAGGCAATCTATCGCCAAAAGACAAGCTTATACCGCTGAGGCGAAAATCGATAAATTAATTACCGAAGGCAAAACCCAAGCCCAGGAAATAATTTTGAAAGCAAAAGACAAAGCAGTAAGGGCTTTAGACGAAATAAAGAGGGAAGAAGCACGAAGAGAAGAAGAATTCAGAAAAACAAAACAACGTTTAGAGAGAAAAGAAGAAACACTTGAAGCAAAATCAATATCTTTAGACAGAGAGGAAAACGAATTAAAATCAAAGGCCGAGAAAGTCCGAGAAATAAAAACAGAACTGGAAAAATTAAAAGAAGAAGAAATAAAAAATCTTGAACAAATAGGAAAGTTATCCCAAGACGAAGCAAAAAAAGAAATATTTAAATCGGTTGAAGAAAAAAATAAAGAAGAAATTTTTGCCAGAATTCAAAAACTGGAAAAAGAAGGAAAAGAGGAGCTGGAGAAAAAAGCTCAAGACATTATGGTTTCCGCCCTGCAAAGATATGCTTCTTCTCAGGCGAGCGATATAACAACCACTACGGTTAATTTGCCCAACGACGAAATTAAGGGAAAAATTATTGGCCGCGAGGGAAGAAATATTAAAACCCTGGAGAGATTAACCGGCGTGGAGGTAATTATCGATGACACACCCGAAACCTTGCTTATTTCCGGTTTCGACCCGATTCGAAGACAGATAGCCAAAATGGCTCTGGAAAAACTGATTACCGACGGAAGAATCCAGCCAGCCAGAATTGAAGAGGTTGTTGAAAAAACCAAAGATGAGATAGATAAAAAGATAAAAGAAGCCGGAGAAGCTGCGATTTATGATGTTGGCGTGGTCGGCCTCGACCCAAGGTTGGTCAATTTGCTTGGTCGTCTAACATTTCGAACCAGTTTTGGTCAGAACGTTCTTTTACACTCGATTGAAAGCGCTCATTTGGCCGGAATGTTATCAGCCGAACTGGGTGCCGATGTGGCAGTGGCCAAGAAAGCCGCCCTTCTTCATGATATTGGCAAGGCGGTTGACCACGAAATTCAGGGCTCTCATGTTGATATCGGAATAAGAATTTTACAGAAATTCGGCATAGATAAAAAGGTTATTGATGCTATGAAATCCCATCACGAAGATTATCCTTTTGAAACAATAGAAGCATCGATAGTTCAGGCAGCCGAAGCAATTTCCGCAGCCAGACCAGGAGCGAGAAAAGAAAATCTGGAAAATTATATCAAAAGATTAGAAGAATTAGAGAAAATTGCGACCAGTTTTCAGGGAGTTGATAAAGCATATGCAATTTCTGCCGGTAGAGAAATCAGAGTATTCGTTAATCCGGAAAAAATCGATGATTTGGCTGCTTATAGACTAGCCAAAGAAATTGCCCAAGAAATCGAGAAAGAACTTAAGTATCCCGGTGAAATTAAAGTTAATGTAATTCGCGAAACTCGCGTAATCGAATACGCCAGATAATATTGTGGTTACCCTTATTGCCTGGAGCTCGCACTGAGCGAAGTCGAAGTGGCATTAAGGTTTGAATAAAAAATACCCCGCACTGCGGGGTATTTTTGTTTGAAGCGGGTAACGGGAGTCGAACCCGTGTCTTCAGGTTGGAAACCTGACATAATAGCCACTATACGATACCCGCAACGTAATAAATTGCTCTGCAATTTAAACGTTGCGGAAACGTTGAAATTTTCAGTAGAAAATTTCTTACGTTTCGCATCGGGGTGCCGAGATTTGTCAGCCCGAGGCTGATCCGCCTTGGGCGGAAACTCTTTTGTCGGGCTGGTCGGATTTGAACCGACGGTCTCCGCGTCCCAAACGCGGCGCATTAAACCGCTATGCTACAGCCCGTTATTTTTCAGTATATCCTTTCTCTTGTTTTTGGTCAACTCTGCACTTTTGGCCAAAAGTGCAGAGTCAATAATTTAATTTACTTATTTAATTGTGGTATAATGAAACATATGAATTTTAAAGCAATTTTAAAGAAGCTTGACCCGATGACCGAATGCCGAAAATACGGTTTGGGATTTTGGCAGTGCCCGAATTCCTTATTTTTGGTAATGGGAGCAATAATCATCGTGGCGATGGTTCTCACTTATTTTATCGGCATTCGACTCGTTGATCCGGAGGTTGTAATTATGATTGTTTGTTCGGTTACGATAGTGCTTTTGACCATTGGTCATTCTTTGGTTAATAGTTTTGCCAGAATTGCCGAAGCCAATAGGATGAAGAGCGAATTCGTAAGCATTGTTTCCCATCAATTGCGCACACCTCTTTCTGCCTTGAAATGGTCTCTGGACCTCTTAAGGAGTAAAAGATTGGGTGAAATCAACGACAAGCAGAAAGAATATCTCGATATTATTAACGAAAGTGGCAATAAAATGATAAAATTGGTTAATGATTTATTGAACGTTTCTCGAATCGAGCAGGGCAGACTTTTAATGCAATCCAAAGCTTTTTCTGTAGAGGATTTGATCGAAGGAATATCAAAAGAATTAAATTTATTGGCCGAGGCTCATAATGTAGAAATAAAATTTAAAAACAATAAAAATCTTTCCCCCGTTTATGCTGATCCGGATAAAATCAGAATGGTAGTATTGAACCTTATTGATAATGCAATAAAATATTCTAAAAAAGAAAATGGCTGGGTGGAAATAAAATCAGAAAGAGATTTAAAAAACAAAAAAATGATTTTGGTAACCGTTAAGGATAATGGATTGGGAATTCCAGATATGGTAAAGGGTCAGGTTTTCGGGAAATTTTTTAGAGGCGAAAACTTGGTTAGACAAAAGGTTGAGGGAACTGGTTTGGGGCTTTTTATCGCTAAGGGGGTAGTCAAGATGTCTGGGGGCGATATAGATTTCGAATCAGAAGAAGGTAAGGGGAGTACGTTTTGGTTTACGCTTCCTATTGCCAATAAACATAATAATTAAATAATTAATAAAATAAATTTATGAAAAAAATTCTTTTTGTCGAAGACGAAATAAGTCTTCAAAAGGCAATCAGAGAACTTCTTACCCAGGAGGGTTACGAGGTTTTAACCGCCTCTGACGGAGACGAGGGCTTGATTAAGGCCGAGAAAGAAAATCCCGATCTTATTTTACTCGACCTGATTCTTCCCGAAAAAGACGGGTTCGAGGTTTTAAAAGAACTGAAAGCAGACGAAAAAATGAAAGATATTCCGGTAATTGTTCTGACCAACCTCGAAGGGGTCGGCGACGTGGAGAAGGCTTTAACCTTAGGCGCAAAGACATATCTGGTTAAAGCCAATTACGAATTAGACGATGTTTTGAAAATGGTAAGAGATAACCTAAGAAAATAATAAAAATTAATCAATAATAATAATATGCCTAAAATTCTTTTTGTCGAAGACGAACCAACCCTTCAAAAAGAATTAAACGAGATTCTTCAGCAGGAAGGATTTAAGATTATTTCAGCTTTTGACGGCAATGAAGGATTAAAATTGGCCAGACTAGAGAGGCCAAATCTTATTTTACTCGACCTGATTCTTCCCAAAAAAGACGGGTTCGAGGTTTTAAAAGAACTGAAAGCAGACGAAAAAATGAAAGATATTCCGGTAATTGTTCTGACCAACCTCGAAGGGGTCGGCGACGTGGAGAAGGCCCTCGAATTGGGAGCGACCACCTATTTAATAAAAGCCAACTATAAGCTGGAAGATGTCGTAACAAAAATAAAAGATTTCTTAGAATAATGCAGTTGTCTTCTCAACAATTAAAAGCCTTTCTTCTCGATAAAAGATTAATCAGGAAGGAAGCTCTTGAGAGAGCGGAAAAAATTGGCTTGAGAACCGGAAAAAGCCTGGAAGATGTTGTTTTGGACGAACGCCTTATTTCTGAAAGAGAACTGATTAAGCTTAAAGCCTATATTTTAGGTATTCCGTTTGTTGATTTGAGAAAAATCGATATTGAGCCCGAGACCTTGAGAATTATTCCGGAACCGATTGCCAGAAAAAACAACATTGTTGCCTATAAAAAAACAAAAGAAGAATTGGAAGTGGCCATGCTTGATCCTTCTGATTTACAGACCATTGATTTTATTAAGAAGAAAACCGGTCTTAAGATAAAACCAAGATTTACTTCTTCCGAGATTTTAGACGAGATTTTAAAAAAATACCAGAAGAGTCTTGAGGCCGAATTCGGAGAAATTATCAGAAAAGAAACCAGGAAAACCCTTTTGCCTAGAGTAAAAATCATAGAAGGCAAGAAAGAAGAAGAGGGAGACCTGGAAAAAGCTGCCAAAGAATTGCCGATTATTAAAATTGTAGATACCTTAATAAAGCACGCTATTTTACAGCGTGCCTCCGATATTCATATTGAGCCGGGAGAAAAAGAAGTGGTTGTTCGTTACCGAATTGACGGGATTTTACACGACGCTATGATTTTACCCCATCAAGTTCATGCCGGAATTGTGGCCAGAATCAAGGTTTTGTCGAATTTAAAATTAGACGAACACCGCCTTCCTCAAGATGGAAGATTTAAAATAGAAACAAAAGAAGAAAAAATTTCGTTTCGGGTTGCAATTTTACCAACATTTTTTGGCGAAAAGGTAGTAATGCGTCTTTTATTGGAAGATGGCAAGAAATTTACTCTGGAGAGCTTGGGTTTCTGGGGGAATGGGCTGGAAATGATTTATCAGGCAATCAAAAAACCGTACGGCATGATTTTAGCCACCGGGCCGACCGGTTGCGGAAAAACCACCACGCTTTACACGATTTTGGAAATCTTAAATCAGCCCGGCGTAAATATCTGCACCATTGAAGACCCGATTGAATACCAGATACCCCGGGTTAATCAGACTCAAGTTAATCCAGCAATCGGGTTTACTTTTGCCACTGGTTTGAGAGCGCTAGTTAGACAAGACCCGAATATTATTATGGTTGGAGAAATCAGGGATAGTGAAACCGCCAATTTGGCGGTTAACGCCGCCCTAACCGGCCACTTGGTTCTTTCTACTTTGCATACCAATAATGCTGCCGGAGCAATACCGAGATTAATCGATATGGGTGTTGAACCTTTTCTTATTTCTTCTACGGTAAATGTTATTTTGGCCCAGAGATTGGCTCGTCGGCTTTGTCCTGATAGCCGTCAAAAATATAATCTAATCAAAGCTCAGATTGATGAAATGAGCAAAGACATAAATCTGGATGAGTTAATAAAAATTTTGAGAAGAGAAAAAATTATTTCCGAAAGCGTCAGATGGGAAACCATTGATTTCTATAAACCGAAACCGAGTAAGGACTGTCCAGATGGCTACAAAGAAAGAATAGGTATTCGCGAAGCCATGGAAGTTAGCGATATGATAAAAGAAATGATTGTAAGGAGAGCAATCAGCGATGAGATAGAAGTCCAGGCCAGAAAAGAAGGCATGCTGACAATGTCGGAAGACGGATTCGTAAAAGCCATTCAAGGCTATACTTCGATTGAAGAAATTTTACGCGTGACTAAAGAATAAGTTTATGCCGGTATTTTATTTCACAGCCAAAACTCAAGACGGACAAACAAAAACAGGAACATTGGAAGTTAAGGACGAAGAAAGTTTGGCTCGCGCCATTAGACAGGAGGGTCTGGTTTTAATATCTAGTCGAGCACTAATCGAAGAAAAAACACAGAAACGTATTCCTTTCATTGTTAAACTTAAAGGAATATTTAAAAGAGTGCCATTGGTTGAGAAATTAATGTTTACTCGTCATTTGGCGGTTATGATTGGAGCCGGATTTTCCCTTCATAAGGGTTTAGAGGTTTTGGCCAAACAAACAGCAAATCCGACTTTCAAAAAAATAATCGAACAATTGATTACCGGTATCAAAAAAGGAGAAACACTAGCTGATAATTTGGCAAAACACCCGAAAACATTTAATAATTTTTTTGTGAGCATGATAAAAGTTGGGGAGAAAGGAGGAAGCTTGGAGAAAGTTTTAAATATATTGGCCCAATATTTAAAAAAGGAACATGAATTTAAAAGAAAAGTAATAGGCGCATTGGTTTATCCCGCTGTAATTGTCGTTGCCTTAGTCGGAATCGGGACTTTAATGATGGTTATGGTTGTTCCCAAAATAACGGCTGTATTTAAAGAACTTAATACCACTCTGCCTTTTACCACCCGGATTGTTATGGGTATTAGTGATTTTTTGAGTAATTACTTCTTAATCGGAGTAATTGCTTTTTTTGTTTTGATGGTAATTTTAATAAGGTTTCTTAAGACCGAAAAGGGCAAATATTTGTTAAGCTGGCTTTTTATAAGGTTGCCAATTTTAAAAAATATAATTAAGAAAATGAATTGCGCCCGATTTGCCAGAAGTTTTTCTTCGTTAATGGAAAGCGGAGTGCCGGTTGTTGAATCTTTAACCATAAGCTCACAGACCGTAACCAATGTTTTTTATTCCAAGTCCCTGCTTGATACCGCAAATGACGTAAAAAAGGGTAAAAACATCCAGGAATCCTTGGAGAGAAATAGCGAAATTTATCCTGTTTTAGTTGTTCAAATGATTGGCGTTGGCGAGCAGACAGGAGAACTCTCGGACATCGTAAACCGCTTAGCCGATTTTTATGAAGAAGAAGTAGCAAGTATTACCAGTAACTTAGCATCGATTATCGAGCCGGTGTTAATGATTATTATCGGGGCCGCCGTAGGGTTTTTCGCTGTTTCCATGATTCAGCCAATGTATTCGATGATGGAAGCAATATAAAGATGTTTAAGAGATATAAAAATCGTGGTTTATCTTTAATAGAGGCGCTGATCGGTATAGCGCTTTTACTAATTGTATTTATTGGTATATTTGGTGTAGCTCAATTTGGTATAAGATTAACAACTCAGTCAAAAATTCGTCTCACCGCCACTGCCTTGGCTAATCAAAAAATTGAGCTTGCGAGAAATATGTCCTATAACCAGGTTGGGACAACTGGTGGGATTCCCTCGGGTTCGATTCCTGAAACCGAGACAATTGTTTTGAACAAGGTTTCTTTTTTGGTTAAAACCACGGTATTTTATGTTGATGATCCTTTTGATAACACCTTTCCCGATGATCCCTTAGCTTGGGATTATAAAAGAGTCAAAATAAGGGTTTCCTGGCCCACTTTTTTTGGTGGCCAGATTTTTTTACAAACCGACATTGCCCCGAAGGGAGTTGAAACTACCGGGGGCGGAGGAGTTATCTCGGTTTTAGTTTTTGATGCCAATGGGCAGACAGTACCTTATGCCGAAATTCATATAGAGAATAATGATGTCATCCCGCCCATTGATGTCACCTATGAAACCAATGAACAGGGCAGACTTTTTATTCCTGGCGCGCCAGCTTGCAGTGACTGTTATAAAATAACCGCCAGCAAAACCGGCTATAGCTCGGAAAGAACTTATGTCATTGGAGAATTGGTTCGCGGAACTGTTTTGGCTAATCCCATTAAACCCCATCCTTCAGTAATTGAGAATCAGCTGAGCGAAATTAGTTTTGCCATTGACCAATTGTCAACCAAGACGATTCAAGCCGTAAGATATGTTGACGAAAAAAATTGGACCGATTCTTTCGAAAACGAAGATAAAATAAGCGAGAAGTCCCAAGTCAGTATTGATTTAGCCAGCGCCAGTGTAAGATTGGAAGAAATAGATGGCCAATATCAATTTACTGGTTATCTTGTCTCTGCCACAATTACTCCTTCGGGACTGGTTGAGTGGGGAAGATTAATCTGGACAGACGAAGTTTTCTCTCCTACGGAAATAAAATATCAGATTTTATATTTTAACGGCACGGATTGGATTCTTATTCCCGACGACGATTTAACCGTTGATGGCATTTTAAACTCCGAAGGATTTACCGATTCGCCATTAGATTTATCTCAATTAGATTCTTTTGAATATAAGTCGATTAGGTTAAAGGCTAATTTTTCTACCTCTGATTCTAGCCAAACCCCGACTCTTTTTGATTGGCAGGTAACTTGGTTTTCTTCCGATACATCAATACCGGTTTCCAGTTTGGCTTTTACAATGCAGGGAGCGAAAACATTGGGCACTGACGTGAACGGCCAGTCGATTTATAAATACCAAGAAAGTTTAATTACCAATTCCGTGGGTCAATTAACGATAAATAATTTGGAGTGGGATAGTTATAGAATCGCAGTGAGCGGAGCGGCTACTGGTTATGATATCGCTAATTCTTTGCCGCCACAGCCGGTTAATGTAAATCCAGGAGTTAATCAAACTACAGTTTTGAGATTGGCCAATCACCAGTCCAATACCTTTTTGGTCACAGTTGAAAATTCAGGGGGCTCACCCTTAATTGGCGCAAATACTCGCCTTTACAAAACAGGTTATGACAGAACAAAGTTAACCACTGATTCAGGACAGGTTTTCTTTAGCCCCCTAAGTAGCGGAACTTACGATTTAGAAGTTAAGATAGCCGGCTATGCTGATTATTCTAGTCAGATAGATATTTCGGGCAATATTGAGCAGATAGTGGTAATGACTCTGCCATAATCAGCAAGCCAGTAATTACTTTAAATGAAAATTATTTTTCAAAAAGGTTTTTCTTTAATCGAAGCCATTGTCGTGATTTTTATTTTCCTTTTATCTTTGGCGGCTGTAAGCAGTTTTACTATTTATTTCTATCGGGCCTATGGTTATAATTTTCAGCAAATTCAGGCTGTCAACGAAGCCAGGCGGGGAATCGAAACAATGGTTAGAGAAATTAGGGAAGCAAGATATGGTGATGACGGATCATATCCTTTAAAAGAAGCTGGTGATTTTCAATTTATTTTTTATGGCGATATAGACAGCGATGACGCGGTTGAAAGAGTAAGGTACTTTTTAGATGGTATAAATTTTAAAAAAGGAATAATTGAACCAAGCGGCGATCCACCGCAATATGTTTTAACCGATGAGAATATTTCTATTCTTTCTACTGATGTAAGAAATACTCCCACAGAGGTTATTTTTACTTATTATAACGGAGATTGGCCAACGGATACGGTAAACAATCCTCTGTCCACCCTTACTCGTTTAACCGATACAAAATTACTTCACGTTTATTTAAAGGTCAATATTGACCCGAATCGTCCGCCCGACAATTTTGAATTGGAAAGTGATGCTCAAATAAGAAACCTAAAGACAAACTTGTGAGAAAAGTTCGAAAAAATAAAAAAGGAGCAATTATTGTTTTAGTTTTGGTTTTCGGCGTGGTGTTTGTTATAATCTTCGGAGGATTGGTTGGGTTTGTTTTAATTCAGGATCGTCAGAGCAGGCAAAGGGTAGCTTATAATGAATCTTTGGCCGTAGCCGAGTCAGGGGCAAATTATGCCCGTTGGCATTTAGCCCATGCGTCCAATGACTATAGTTTTTCTGGTACTTATGATTATAATGATCCCGAGGGTGGTTTGGTCGGCAAGTTTTCATTAGAAATCACACCACCGGCAGAATGTTCGACTGTGGTTACGATTAAATCTGTGGGTTGGACCCAAACCCATCCGACGGTAAAAAGGAGAATAATGGTGAGATATGGCCGTCCTTCTTTGGCGCAATATGCTTTTTTGACTAACTCCGATGTTTGGTTCGGCGAAGACGAGGAATTAAAAGGACCATTTCATTCGAATGGCGGGATCAGAATGGACGGCACTCAAAATGCTGTTTGCACTTCAGCTAAAGAAACCTATGCTTGTCAACCAATGCATGGTTGCAGTCCCGCCCAAACCAAGCCCGGGATTTGGGGAACTGGAAACGGCGGTTCAGAAGGTTTGTGGGAATTTCCCGTGCCAGCTGTTGATTTTAATGCTATTACTACTGATTTGGCTCAACTTAAAACAAGGGCCCAGAATGGAGGTTATTACTTTAGTCCTTCTGGGGCCTTTGGCTATCACATTAAATTTAAAAATGACGGTACCTTTGATTTATACAGAGTGACCAGATTAAGAGCCAATGTTAATGGTAGGGATACGCAGGGGGTTTGGCACAATGAGTCTAATGATATTGATAGAGAAAGTTTTCTGCAAACATATTCCTTGGCCGTTAATCAATGCAATGTTCAGAATTTAATTTTTGTTGAAGATAGTAAGGTCTGGGTTGATGGCGTAATTAAAGAAAAGGTTACAGTCGCCGCTGCCCGTTTTCCGGACAATCCTTCAACCAATGCGAGTATAATCATTAATGGGAATTTAACTCGCGCCAATCCCAAAGCCACGCTTATAGGTTTAATTGCCCAAAAAAATATTTTGGTTCCTCTTTATTCGCCCAATGTCTTAGAAATTCAGGCAGTAATGATTGCTCAAAAAGGAGCGATTCAAAGGTATTATTATTCCAGCAGTTATAGCCCTTACCATACCAGAAACCGAATCATGGTTCGCGGTTCGATTATCACCAATCAGGTTTGGACCTGGAGTTGGGTAGGTGGTGGGGGCGGTGTAATTTCTGGATACGAAGAAACGGAATCTTATTTTGAACCAGCTTTAATTTATGAACCCCCGCCATTTTTCCCATCCACGGGTGATTTAGAGTTTATTTCTTGGGAAGAAATTTAATAATGTCGAGAATTTGTGTTAGAATAAAATTATTAAAGCCATGAATTTAAAAAATATTATTTTTTCACACATTTACAGCAATCCTACTGCTTTTGGATTGGATCTTTCCGATTTCTCTATTAAAATTGCTCAATTGAAAAAGAGAGGGAAATTTTTTGAGTTGAAAAGCCATAATCGGGTTTCTCTTCCCGAGGGCGTAGTTAGGGAAGGTTTGATAGAAAACGAAAGAAAATTAGTTGAAATTTTAAAAAAATCAATTTTCAATGTAAAAGGAGACAGGATTAAAGCTTCCTATGCTGTCTGTTCTTTGCCCGAACAGCATGGCTTTCTTAAAATAATTCAATTACCCAGAATGAAGCCGGAAGAAGTAAAACAGGCAATTAAGTGGGAAGCCGAAGCAAATATTCCGTTTTCTCTTGACGAAGTGTATCTAAGCTGGCAGATCGTTCCTCAGGAAAAAGAGGTCGATCATATTGATGTTTTGGTCAGCGCCGCCCCCAAAAATTTGGTTGACAGATATTTGACGGTATTCAGAGCAACGGGAATCGAACCGAAGATTTTTGAGATTGAATCGTTGGCCACGGTAAGAAGCTTGGTCAAAGACAGATTTTCTCCTAAGCCGATTTTAATTATAGATTTAGGTTTTACCCGAACAAGTTTTATTATTTTTGCTGGCCGAAGCATTAGATTTACAAGCAGCATTTCCACCGTTTGCAGTAAGGAATTTATCGAAGCCATAAGCGGGAAGCCGGCTATTGGCTTGAAAGAACCTCAATTATCAAAACTTAAGATCGATTTAAGCAATAAAGAAGGAGGAACCAAAGTTTTTAACGCTCTTCTTCCCTGTCTGACCAAACTAATCGAGAAGATTAAAGATTGCTTTGTTTTTTATCAAGAATACAATCGAAATAGCCACAGTTCTATTGAAGAAATATCGGAAATAATTATTTGTGGCGGGGGAGCTCATCTTAGGGGCCTTTCCCAATATCTCTCTTCGCGTTTGAAGATTCCGGTAAAATTGGGCAACCCCTGGGTAAATATTCCCTATTCAAAGCACAGGATACCGAATATCCCCTATGATGAATCTCCGGATTATGCCACTGTTTTGGGTTTAGCATTAAGAGGAATGGAAGAAAAATAATGAAAACAAATTTAATTCCACCGGAACAAATAGAAAGAATTAGAATGAAAATTTATTACCAGAATGTTATCTCTTCCGGCTTTATTCTTTTTCTTTTGACCCTGTTGTTAATCATTTCTTTGGCGGGAATTTTAACCTATTTACACATTAATTATCGGTCGCTTGAAAACGAAATTGCCGTAGAGCAATCAAGAGTTATTCAAACCGAAACCTATAAAGGAATGGAAAAAAAGATTGTTGTTCTAAACAAAGAATTGTCAGAGTTGCAGAAAATTCAAGACAAAAAAAGCAATGTTTATCAAATTTTCGACGATATTTCTCGAAATTTGCTTATTGGCGTGAAAGTTTATGATCTTAAGGTGGATAAAACTACGAACCTGGTTACGGTAATAGGATTTTCGTCTACCAGAGAAAATCTACTGAACATAAAAACAACCCTGGAAACCAATCCGAAATATAATAAAGAGATTGATTTCCCTCTTTCTAATCTCGCAAATCCTAGAAATATAAATTTCCGCTTCAGCTTCACATATACACAGTAAATTAAATTTATGAATCCCAAACAAAAAATTTTTATTATTGCCGGAATTATTTTCATCTTCATAACGTTGCTGATTTTCTTGATAGCTAAGCCGATGTTTTTTGAAATAGTCAAGGTTTCGGCTACGGTTAGCCAAAGTCGGGACAGGCTTCTTTTGATAGAAAATACCGACCAGAATTATTTTCAGCAAATAGAATCGGATTATAATGAGATTTCCGAAAATATCGCCGTTGTCCAAAACGGTTTAATCGACAATAATCAGGCAGTCGAATTTTTTATGGATTTGGAAAAAATTGCTTCTTTGACTTTCAATGAATTAGAAATTAATGCCGGCAACTTTCCGGTTTTGGACCTTACTTTGGTTGGCAGTTTTCCCGATTTGATGAGGTTTTTGGGCTGGCTGGAGGAAGGAAAATACTTTCTTGGCATTGAATCGATTGATTCGAGACAAGTCAGCGTAAAAGAACCAGAGGAGAACCCATCGAACGATCTAAAAACCAACATAAGAATAAAAGTTTATACCAAAAAATAAAAAATGAATTTAAAAAGAATTTCAAAATCAATCGGAAATTTCTTTCTAAGATACTGGAGAAAGTGGACAATTTTGGCAATTTTAGCTATGGTTATTTATATTGGAATTGTTGTTCTTCAATACGTCTATAAGCCGATTTATCAGCCCAAAAAAGTGGAGGCCGGGGGCTTGGAAATCAAAAGAGGCATTTATCGCGATATTATGGACTCGTATTCAAAATCTCAAGATATTATTAATGAAGTGATTAACAAAAATTATGCCGACCCGTTCAAATAAAACGAGAAGAATAATTTTTATTATTTTTATAATCTCCGGACTGGCAATACCGATTTTTGTCTGGTCTCAGGGCATTTTAAGCGGTCCGATTGTCCCCTGCGGCCGGACAAGCCCTTGTACTCTTTGCGATATTTTTAAGATGTTGAAGAATATTATTGATTTTCTTTTGCTGGCGGTTTTTGCCGTAGCTACTGTTTTTATTGTAATCGGCGGAGTACGGCTGCTTATTTCAGGCGGCTCTCCGGAGCAAGTCGATAAAGGCAAAAGAACGATTACCTACGCGGTGGCCGGAGTACTGATTGCTTTGGTTTCCTGGGTACTCTTGGCCGAATTGTTTTTTGCCCTAGTAGGAAGACAAACAGCCGAAGAAGGAGGGGCCGAAGGATTTCCCTGGCCTTGGAACGAGATTAATTGCGTGGGCGGTGGATTAACCGAAGGAGAGGAACTTACCAGCGAGGGAGAATATTGTGTCTGCGAAATCCCTAGATATAGTCTTCCACCGGCTACAGTCGGAAAAGATATAAAAGTTACTAAATTAACAAACACGGAGGATTGTAAAAATAGGTGCGTGTTGGGAAATGCTTCTGCTTATTGTCCCGATTCTCCTAATGAAAAGAAGTTTTATTGCGTTGATGAAGAATCTCTAGATTATTTACAGGCTTGTAGATTAAGTATTGAAAATGTTGGTGATGGTCAGGGCTGTCGTTTGGGGAAAACCTGTTATGCGGACAGTGGGTCCTGCGCGGATGCTTCGGTCACAACTTATGCAAATCGATGTATGTTAGATGGAGTGCCTCTTTGCGACTCTACCACAAGAGGTTATTCTAATCTTTGTCTTGAAGCCAGCCGAAAAAACTTGTGCAACAATAGTGGTTTTGTTATTTGGAAGTGGAGAGAAGAACGTTTCAATACCCCTACCGATCAGTCGCTGGGCAGTTATAATGCCTTTGAATGTTCTCAAGGCGCATATGGGAATAGCGGTTTTTACTGCCGAAAAAACTGCGGAGCAAATGAATATACTGAATATGGACAATGCGATAAAGTCGTGACAAACAGATGCACC